>JASJBY010000093.1 GCA_030066245.1 Gammaproteobacteria bacterium | reverse complement strand
GGCCTGGCGAGATTTAGCGGAGCTAACGCCCCTCCCGGGCTCCGGTGTAGCGTTTTACCGAGCAGTTATTCAGAGAAGCGGTAACGATGAACCGAGTGCTGGACATGTTCATCAAGTTGCAGGGCGTACTCGATGCCCTGCGGGCAGTTGACTTCCTTGCTCCCCTCGCCTTGCGACTCTATCTGGTGCCGGTGTTTTGGATGGCTGGCACAAAGAAGTTTGCTGCCTTCGACAGCACCGTCGCCTGGTTCGGCAACCCCGAGTGGGGTCTCGGGCTGCCGTTCCCCACCCTCATGGTAATTCTGGCCGCCGGATCCGAGTTTTTAGGTGCCATCTGTCTGCTGGTCGGCTTTGCAGTTCGGTGGATGTCGATTCCGCTGATGGTCACGATGCTGGTGGCCGCCTTCGCGGTGCACTGGCAGAACGGGTGGCTGGCGATTGCGGATGGCGCCGACAGCCTGTTCGCTACCGAGCGCACTATCGGCGCGGTTCAGCGACTGGACCGGGCCAAGTCGATTCTCCAAGAGCATGGCAACTACGGCTGGCTGACGGAGAACGGCAGCTTCGTGGTGCTCAACAACGGCATCGAGTTCGCTGCCACTTACTTCGTGATGCTGCTGGTGCTTTTCTTCATCGGCGCAGGCCGGTTCCTGAGCGTCGACTACTGGCTGTCCCGGCGATTTGGGAACCGGGAAGCCTTGTCGCCTGTCCACCAGATCGAGGCGCCAGCGTCACGGGCATAACGTGAACTCGCCAGGTTAAAACCGCGCGCGGGACAGAATCAGGTCGGAGGAGGGGTCGTCATGAAGGCTGCAGAGCTGTTCGTTCGCTGCCTGGAGAATGAGGGCGTGCAGTACGTCTTCGGCATTCCGGGCGAAGAGAACATCGACGTGATGGATGCGCTGCTCGGGAGCTCCATTCATTTCATAACCACCCGACATGAGCAAGGCGCCGCTTTCATGGCGGATGTTTACGGTCGGCTTACGGGGCGAGCGGGAGTCTGTTTCAGTACCTTGGGCCCCGGGGCCACCAACCTGGTGACCGGCGTTGCTGATGCCAACATGGACCGGGCGCCGGTTGTTGCAATCGCCGGCCAGGGCGCCACTACGCGCTTGCACAAGGAAAGCCACCAGATACTTGACCTGGTCAATCTCTTCGAGCCCATATCAAAGTACAGCACTCAGCTCCGCGAACCCGAGATCGTCGCCGAGGTTGTCCGGAAAGCTTTCAAGGTCGCCGAGGCCGAGAAGCCGGGCTGCAGCTTCATCGACTTCCCGGAGAACATCGCCAAGATGGACGCTGCTGACAAGCAGCCGCTGCGTGTGCAGAGCGCCATGCCACCGCGTCCGCCACAGGAGAAGATTCAACAGGCGGCGCATGTCATCTCCCAGGCTCGGTTCCCGCTGATCATGGCCGGCAACGGCGTGCTGCGTGCCGGTGCTTCGGAGGCTCTGGTCCAGTTCGCGGAAAAGCTCCGCATCCCCGTTGCCAACACGTTCATGGCCAAGGGGGTAATCCCGTTTTCCCACGAGCTGGCGCTGGGTGCCGTTGGTCTGCAGGCAGACGACTACGTGTCTTGCGGATTCGACCGGGCCGACGTCATCATCTGCGTCGGCTACGACATCGTCGAGTACCACCCTCATTTGTGGCATCGCGACCGGTCTCGAAAAATCGTCCACATCGATAGCCTCCCGGCTGAGGTCGACGAATACTATATCCTGGAGGTGGGCGTGATTGGCGACCTTGCCGAGGCACTCCGGGGGATCCAGTCGGTCGCCGAGCCCCACCAGGACTATCTGGCCTCCAGCCTGCGCGACACTATCGTCGAGGAGTCGAGAGCCCATGCGCAGGACCAGGGATTTCCCGTGAAGCCCCAAAAGATCATGTGGGACCTTCGCCAGGTACTCGACCCTGCTGACGTGGTCATCAGCGACGTGGGTGCTCACAAAATGTGGATGGCGCGCATGTATCAAGCAGAGCGCCCGAATACCTGCATAATTTCCAACGGCTTCGCTGCCATGGGCATTGCCTTGCCCGGGGCGATAGCAGCGAAGCTGGCACAGCCTGAACGGGTGGTTGTTGCGGTCACCGGCGATGCGGGCTTCATGATGAACTCCCAGGAAATCGAAACCGCTCTGCGGATAGGGACTCCGCTGGTCGTCCTCATTTGGTCTGACAGCAAGTATGGACTCATCGAATGGCATCAGATGAAGCACTTCGGGCGCTCCAGCAACATCGAGTTTGCCAACCCGGACTTCGTCAAGTATGCCGAGAGTTTCGGCGCCAAGGGCTACCGAGTGAACAGCGTGGACGAGCTGGTCCCGACGCTGGAGCAGGCCATCGCCGACGACACCGTGGTGATTGTGGATTGTCCGGTGGATTACACCGAAAACATGAAGCTGACCCAGAAGCTGGGCGAGCTGGTGTGTCCTATTTAGTGAGCAGTGAGTAGTGAGTGGTGAGTGGTGAGTGGTGACCGAGCAATGAGGCTCCTGCAGCGGGCTTGGGGCGTACGATGCTTTAGGCAACAGTGGAGGATACGGGTGTGGCGACGCGGTATGGAGTGATGGTTCCGGGGGCGGGGGATGATGGGACGCTGGAGGTGAAAGCGCCTTACGACGGGAGCCAGATCGGCACGGTCGAGACGGTCGGCGCGGAAGGCATCGAGACGGCTCTGACCACTGCATACGCGCTCTACCGAAACCGCAGAAGCTGGCTGGCGCCGGCTAAGCGAATCGAGGTGCTGGAGAAGACCGCGGCGCTAGTGGACGAGCAGGCCGAGTCGCTGGGCCTGGAGGCGGCAAGAGAGGGTGGAAAGCCGCTGCTTGACTCCCGGGTGGAAGTGGCCCGCGCCGTCGATGGCCTCAAGAGCTGTATCGAAGTGCTGCGCACGGACGGCGGCGTCGAGATACCCATGGGACTGAACGCGGCCTCCAGCGGCCACATGGCGTTCACTCGCAGGGAGCCCATCGGCGTGGTGGTAGCCGTCAGCGCATTCAATCATCCTGTCAACCTGATTGTTCACCAGGTCGCTCCGGCAATAGCGGCAGGCTGCCCGGTTATCGTCAAGCCCGCGGAGGATACGCCCCTGTCCTGCTATCGTCTGGTTGGCATCCTGCGCGAGGCTGGCCTCCCGGAGGAGTGGTGCCAACCGGTCTCTGTCGGCGAGTTGGCTCACGCCGAGCAGCTGGTCACAGACCCAAGAGTGGGTTTCTTCAGCTTCATCGGCAGCGCGCGGGTGGGCTGGATGCTTCGTTCCAAGCTCGCTCCAGGTACCCGCTGTGCGCTGGAGCACGGAGGGGCTGCGCCGGTGATCGTTGCTCATGACGCTGACATGGACGACGCCCTGCCGCTCCTCGCCAAGGCCGGCTTTTACCACGCCGGGCAGGTCTGCGTCTCCGTACAGCGGATCTTCGCCCATGAGTCCATCGGGCAGCGGATCAGCGACGGGCTGGCCGAGCGCGCCGCCGTCATGAAGGTTGGGGATCCCAGGTTGCCGGAAACCGAGATTGGCCCCCTGATTCGCCCCGGCGAGGTCCAGCGGGTGGACGAGTGGGTTGGAGAGGCCCGAGATTCGGGCGCACGCGTAGCCACGGGAGGCCAGCGTCTGTCGGAGTCCTGTTATGCACCGACGGTTTTGTTTAACCCTTCTCCCCAGGCCAGGGTGAGCTGTCAGGAGGTCTTCGGACCGGTCGTCGCCGTCTACCCCTACGCAGAGCTTGACGAGGCGATTGCGCATGCCAACAACCTGCCGTATGCGTTCCAGTCCGCCGTCTTCACTCGCGACATCGATACGGCCGCGCACGCTTACCGACACCTAGATGCATCTGCTGTCATGGTGAATCAGCACACGGCTTTCCGGGTTGACTGGATGCCATTCGCGGGTCTGCGACAGTCCGGTCTCGGTGTGGGCGGCATTCCCCACACCTTCCGGGACATGCAGATCGAGAAAATGATGGTGCTGCGTTCGCGAGCGTTGTGACTGCAGCGCACAGGCGGAAGTGGCCAGGAAGCAGTGAGTAGTGAGTGGTGAGTAGTGAGTAGTGAGTTGAAGAAGGGGCACACGGCGCCTCTCTGGAAGGGTGGACCGGGACCTGTTGGCTGAAGGTGGTCTCGTTTCCTGAATGACCCCGAACGTGAGCGCCACGGTAGCTGGCTACAAACCGCCGTCTTGCATCTGACCGCCCTACGACCTGCAACCTACGACCTACAATTCTCCATCTACCGTCTACCATCTACCCTCCCACACCAATCGCCTGATTAACCGCCATGATGTCCGAACAAACGCAATCCTTTCTCCTCGGCTTTCTCGAAGTCATGTCGGGCCTGTTTGTTTTCGCCCTTGGCTTGGTGGTGCTTTGGGTCGTCGCGTTATACGTGGCGGATGTCACCCAGACCAAGCAGGCGATTCGCCGCAACTATCCAGTGGTTGGACGGTTTCGTTACTTTTTCGAGCACCTGGGAGAGTTTTTCCGTCAGTACTTCTTCGCCATGGACCGCGAAGAGCTTCCATTCAACCGGGCCCAGCGTTCCTGGGTTTATCGAGCCTCGAAGGACATCAACAACACGGTCGCCTTTGGTTCCACCAAGGACTTGCGCACATCGGGATCGGTGCTGTTCGTCAACTGCCCCTTCCCGACTCTCGGCCAGGACGCAGTGCCCGCGCGCAATCTCACGATCGGGCCTTATTGCGAGAAGCCCTATACCACGAACTCCTTCTTCAACATCTCCGGCATGAGCTATGGCGCTATTTCCAAGCCTGCAGTACTGGCCCTTTCCAACGGTGCACGCATGGCCGGCTGCTGGATGAACACCGGAGAAGGCGGGCTATCGCCCTACCACTTGGAGGGGCGCTGTGATCTCGTGTTCCAGATCGGCACCGCGAAGTACGGCGTCAGGGACCCCGGCGGAACGCTCAGCGACGACAAGCTCAAGGAGGTCGCCAGCCACGAGCGCGTACGCATGTTCGAAATCAAGCTGAGCCAGGGCGCCAAGCCCGGTAAAGGAGGTATTCTTCCCGGGGGAAAGGTGACCGAGGAGATCGCGAGAATCCGCGGGATAAACCTCGGTGAGGACTCAGTCAGCCCCAACCGGCACACGGACGTCAACAACAATGATGAGCTTCTTGCGCTCATCGATCGTGTCCGCAAGGCGACCGGGAAGCCCACCGGTATCAAGGCTGTCATCGGTGCCTATGGCTGGCTGGACGATCTTTTTTCCGAGATACGCAAGCGTGGCCTGGAATGCGCGCCGGACTTTATTACTGTTGACAGCGCGGATGGAGGCACAGGGGCCGCGCCCATGCCCCTGATGGACGACGTGGGGCTACCGCTCCGGGAAGGCTTGCCGCTGGTGGTGGACAAGCTCATCGAGCACGGCCTGCGTGACCGGGTGAAGGTGATTGCCTCGGGCAAGCTGGTGACCCCCGCTGACGTGGCCTGGGCTTTGTGCGTAGGGGCCGACTTTACCGTGACGGCCCGCGGCTTCATGTTTGCGCTGGGCTGCATTCAGGCATTGCAATGCAACCGGAACACGTGTCCTACGGGCATCACTACTCACGACCTCAAGCTGCAGCGGGGGCTGGTACCTGAGGTCAAGGCCGAGCGCGTGGCAAGCTATGCCAGGAACATGAGCTACGAGGTGGGCATAATCGCCCACTCCTGCGGGGTTCGGGAGCCGCGAGAGCTACGTCGATTCCACGCGCGGGTGGTACAGACCAACGGTCTGTCCATGGCGCTCAATGAGCTGCACCCGGACGTGGAGCCGAAGGGTCTCGACAAGGCCAGCTAGCCCGGACTAGCCCCTTCAGACGGCAAAGCCGAGAGCGTCGCCGTCGTCCGGCCACTCCTGCTGCGCGGGCGACTCACGCCGACTGCTCGACCGCCGGTCGGCCAGTATGTCGAGCAGCTCCGCCGCTACGCGACCGTAAGCAAAGTGTTTGTGCCCGACGTGGTAATTATGCTCAACCATGTCGGAGCGATAACGTTCGTCCGAGAGCACCCGGTTGACTTCTGCCACGACGTCGTCGGTGAGGAAGCCGTCCATGAGTACTGGCCGGAAACCACATGGCTCGATATCGGTTCTATAGATCGCGTAGCGGTTGCAGAGCACTGGCTTGCGGCAGTAGACAGCTTCCAGGAAGGCGTTGCCGAAGCCCTCGTAGCAGGACGGATAGCCGACGAAGTCGGCATGCGCGTAGGCGTCCCAGATCGTATATAGTTTCTCGCCGTCTGCGGTCCTTCCCCGTTGGCTGCTGATCCACCTGTCGGCGTAGATGGCGTCCACGTCGAGAAGTCTGGCGTACTTCTGCACACGCTCCGGATAGTCATCTCCTTCGTCACCGGCGGCATGGGTGAGCACCAGCTTGCAGGTGTGCTTGCTCAGCCGGCTGGCCAACTCCACAGTGTTCTCTATCCCCTTGCGCTGAATGACGCGTGTGGGTTGCAGGATGAGTACATCATCCGGACCGACACCTATGGTTTCCCGGAAATCCCTGCTGTACTCGTCGAGCGGTAGCGGGGGATTGTCGAAGTCCATGACATTGGGTATCACCCGACAGGGTAGCCCGGTACGTCGGCTGAATTCGCTGGCCGCCTGGGTATTGATGGCGACATGCTCCATCTGGCGCAGCATGGGCGGAAAGGCGGCCTTCAGATAGTCGTCGACGGCATTGACCAGGTAGCGCTCCCGCTCCCAAATAAAGTCATGGTGGTGAGCAATGCATTGGATCCCGGTTTCCATCACCGTTTCCACGACGGCCAGCCCCAGGGGTATGTTCATGGGGATGGTGACGCAGTTCTCGGCGATAATGAGGTCGATGTCGAAGCGCGCGAGGGCCGACCGCAGCCCCTGTTTCAGCACCCCGGTGAGCTCTCGAACCTGGTTGCTGACGGCCAGGCTCCGGGTTTCCCGCCCGAACGCCTGTCCGTTGATTTCTCGGATGATGGGGTGTTCAAAGTGCGCTTCCGGAATGACCTCGGACAGCGCCGGTGGTCGGTCGCATTCACCACTCACGTAGAAGCAGGTGTGGCCCAGCTCCTCCAGGACCTCCGCCCATTTCTTGATCTCCAGGCTCACGCCGTCCGTGCCGTGAATGCGTGTGGCCACGAAGGCAATGCGTCTTGACTGAGGAGCCATGTCGAAGTGCACCAGGGAGCCTAGGACCTATGTCGGTCACAGGGCGTTGTTATTTAGCCCTGTTTCGTGCCCTGGGGCGAGCGTTTGCTGCGACCCGCACTGCCAGCTCGCGGGGAGTCCCTGTCGAGCGGCGCCTGGGACGGGGGCTCAGAGGGTCTTCCGCGCGGCGATTCGCATGCGCAAGGCGTTCAGCTTGATGAAGCCACCGGCATCCGCCTGGTCGTAGGCCCCCTCGTCTTCGTCGAACGTGGCGATGTCCTCGTCGAACAGGCTGTCGGTATCCGAGCGGCGGCCAACCACCGTTACATTGCCCTTGTAGAGCTTGACGCGTACCTCCCCGTTGACGTTTTGCTGAGAGTCATCGATAAGGGTCTGCAGGGCTCGGCGTTCGGGACTCCACCAGTAACCGTTGTAGACGAGGGCGGCGTATCGGGGCATCAGCTCATCCTTGAGGTGGGCGACCTCCCGGTCCAGCGTCAGAGATTCCATGGCCCTGTGGGCCCTCAGCATGACAGTGCCCGCCGGCGTTTCGTAGCAGCCCCTGGACTTCATGCCGACATAACGGTTCTCCACCATGTCCAACCGACCGATGCCGTTCTCACCGGCAATCTGGTTCAGGGTCTCCATGACCTGCGCGGGGCTGGCGGGCTCCCCGTCCAAGGCTACGATGTCACCTTTCCGATAGGTCAGCACCATATATCTGGGACTGTCCGGCGCCTGCTCGGGGGCGGTGGTCCAGCGCCACATCTTCTCGTCCGGCTCGTTCCACGGATCCTCCAGCAGGCCGCCCTCGTAGGAAATGTGCAGCAGGTTGGCATCCATGGAGTAGGGGGACTTGGTGCCCCGCTTCATCTCCACCGGAATGCCGTGCTGCTCGGCATACGCCATGAGCTTGTCGCGGGAATTCAGGTCCCACTCCCGCCAGGGCGCGATGACGCGGACGTCGGGCTTGAGCGCGTACGCGCCCAGCTCGAAACGAACCTGATCGTTGCCTTTGCCCGTGGCCCCATGGGAAATCGCATCCGCGCCCGTACCCTGGGCGATCTCCACCAGGCGTTTGGCGATCAGGGGCCGGGCGATGGAGGTGCCCAACAGGTATTCGCCTTCGTAGATGGCATTGGCCCGGAACATGGGGAACACGAAGTCACGGGCGAACTCCTCCCGCAGATCCTCGATGTATATCTCCTTGACGCCAGCCGCTTCGGCCTTGCTGCGAGCAGGCTCCACCTCTTCCCTCTGGCCGATATCGGCGGTGAAGGTGACGACCTCGCAGCCGTAGGTGTCCTTCAGCCACTTCAGAATGATGGAGGTGTCCAGCCCGCCGGAATAGGCGAGCACCACTTTGTTGACTTGGGCCATGATTACCCCCCGATTGTGCTGGTGCGCGGGCGCCCTGGGTGCCCCGACCACTGCTGAAATGGTGGCGGCGTCAGAAGCCCAATTCTCGGCCATTGTGCCGGAAAACGCCAATACACACACTCAGCGTGTTGTTTTGCAACGCATTATCGGGTGCGGGCCGGAGTTTGTGTGTCGCGGTGCGCTGACATGGAAGGCCATGACGGGAGCAGCCCCGGCGGGATTATGGGGCGCTTTCCGAAGTTTCGGTGTCTGCGCGGGCAACGCGGCCTCGCGGCAGTCAACCGACCCGCCACCCCCTTCGCGACGGATGCCGGGACGGCGAATCAGGGACTGTTCAGGCGCTGTCCCAGGTCGTGCTGGGTTTCGTCCAGGTGCTCTACCAGCAGGCCGCTGGTGCGGCGCAGGCGCAGGCTGATGAGGCGGGCGAGCTGCAGCAGCAGCTTGTTGCCCAGCTCCGGGTGTCTTTCGATGAGACCAAGCACGTTGCGCCGTGTTATGAGAATCACGTCAGTGGGTTCGACGGCCAGGGCGGAGGCTGAAAAGGGGCGGCCGTCCACGACCGACATTTCACCCAGCACTGTCCCGCGATGGACTATGGCAATCGTGCGGTAGTGGCGATAGTCCGCCTCTTTGAGGATTTTGACCGTGCCCTCGGCGATGATAAACAACGCGCTGTCCCGCCCGCCCTCGCGGAACAGATAGTGGCCTGGTGCCACGTGATAGGCATGGGCCTGACGTGCCAGAATGTCGATGTCTTCGGGCGGGAGCTGACGGCAGACGTGGGTGCGCTCCAGCATAGCGCAGAGCTGGTCTTGGAACGCGCTGCCTTCGCCAAGGCTGTGGAAAGTGTCCCCGCTGGGAGGGACTGACTTGATTTTCACGGGTCCTTGTTCTCGGCGTGCGGCACTCCCGGACGGCCAATCCAGACAATAATAGAGAGCGGCGCGCGGGCGGTTTTCTTGACGTCGCGCGGGCGCCGCCGACGTCCCTGCGGCAAGCGGTTAGGCGCTGGCGCCAAAGCGCGCGTCAAGTCCCGTGCCGGCTCGGACGATATAGAAGGAATCGGCCCTTAGTCAGCCATCAACCCTATGAGTGAGGTCAGCCGCAGACAGTTTCTTTCCGTGGTCGGGCGTGGCCTGGCGTGTGCGGCAGGCTCGGCATTCCTGCCTGAGTCGATGGCGGCTGTCGTGACCAGCTTCGATAGCGGCTACTTCGACCGGATCCGACGCTTCAGTGACAACCACGCCACGGACATTCATCTCGACGAAGCAGAGATTGCGTTGCTCAAACGCGTGGCGGCTCGCATCCGGCGGGTCCAGAACACGGTCGGCTACGGAAACTTCGGTATCGTCGGTTTCGACCAGATGGTGCGGGTCGGGAAGCGCTATTCGCGGGTCGAGCGTTTCGACGATCAGGAGCTTCAGTTCTTGGAGCGAATCTTCTACGAAGACGCCAGCCGCCTTGGCTTCTACGGGACTAAGGTGTTGTATCGGCTCACGGACGAGATACCCAACAAGGCGGTGGTCAAGGTCCCCCGCACCGGCCAGTTTCTCTACAAGGGCGAGTCCCTGGAGACCTATGAGCGGATCAAGGCGGCCATTGGCGATGACGTGGTTTTGACTTCCGGCGTGCGTGGTGTTGTCAAGCAGATGTACCTGTATCTGAACAAAGCGGTACGAACCGGAGGCAACCTTTCGCGAGCATCTCGCTCGCTGGCGCCGCCGGGATACTCGTTCCACGGTGTCGGTGATTTCGACGTGGGTAAACGCGGCTTCGGTCGGGCCAACTTCACCGAACGCTTCGCCAAGACGGATGTGTACCGGTGCCTGGTCGACCGGGGTTTCGCAACACTGCGTTATCCACAGGGCAACCTGTTGGGCGTGCGCTATGAGCCATGGCATATCAAGGTTGTTTGAATCTTGAGTGACTGGTGAGTAGTGAATGGTGACTCGTGAAGCGTGATGCGTGAAGCGTGAAGCGTGATGCGTGAGTAGGAACGGTGACTCGGTTGACGGTGAATCGGTGACTCGGAAGAGGGAGCGACCCGAACCTTTGCAGTTCCCGTGACCCCGGTTTGCCCCGTGGTGAAGCGTTGGTCGTAGATGGTAGGTCGTAG
>JASJBY010000092.1 GCA_030066245.1 Gammaproteobacteria bacterium | reverse complement strand
CTGACGGGACGTGATTCCACGCCCGAGGCAGTGGGGCCCCTGTTCGACAAGGAGATCGAAGGGTTCGGTGAGTTGTTCCGCTGGGTGTCTTTTCAGGAAATCAACACTTCGACGATTCAGTCCCGGGCCGTAGCCGGGGTTGCAAACGGCACCTACATTTTCTGCCTTCCCGGCTCGACGGGCGCCTGTCGCACCGCCTGGGACAAAATCATCAAGGACCAGCTCGACTATGGTCATCGCCCCTGCAACATGGTAGAGCTGATGCCGCGCCTGCTGGAGACCTGAACTAGCCCGGGCTGATATGAGCGACCCCTGTTACCAAGCCGGAGACGGCATGCTTTCCGTGGAGCAGGCGCTGGACGTGCTGCTCGGGCGGGCGCGTGTGCTGCCCCAGGTGCAGGAGGTGGATGTGGAAGACGGGTTGGGCAGGGTGCTGGCGCGTGCCGTCGGCTCCGCGCTGGACGTGCCGCCCTGGGACAACAGCGCGATGGATGGCTACGCGATCAGCTCCGAGGATGTGTCCGCCGGCGGCCAGGTTGTGTTACCGGTGTCACAACGCATCCCCGCCGGATCCTTCGGTGCACCCCTGGCGCCGGGCACCGCGGCCCGCATATTCACGGGGGCTCCTGTCCCGGATGGGGCCGACACGGTAGTCATGCAGGAACTGTGCGTTGTCTCCGGCGATACCGTGACCGTGCCGGGACCCGTGACCCAGGGCGAGAATATTCGCCTGAAAGGCAACGACATCGCCGCGGGCAGTGAAATCCTGGGGCTCGGAACCCGAATTCGCCCTCAGGAGATGGGGCTCGCGGCTTCAGTCGGTGTCACGCGCCTGCCGGTTTACCAGCGTCTGCGGGTGGCGATTTTCTCCACCGGTGATGAGCTCGTGCTCCCGGGTCGGCCCCTGGCGGACGGACAGATTTACAACTCGAACCGTTACACCCTGCGCGGCCTGCTGCGCGGGCTTGGCTGTGAGATTCACGATCTCGGCATCGTGGAGGACACGTTGCCGGCGACCAGAGAGGCCATGCTGGAGGCCGCCGAGCAGGCCGATCTCATCGTCACCAGCGGCGGAGTGTCGGTGGGCGAGGAGGATCACGTGAAGCGGGCCGTGGAAGACGTGGGCAGCCTGGAGCTTTGGCGCATTCGGGTTAAACCCGGCAAGCCTCTGGCATTCGGTCGGGTGGGGGAGGCGGATTTTATCGGCGTTCCCGGAAATCCCGTGTCGACTCTGGTGACCTTCATGCTGTTCGCACGCCCCTTCATCCTCAAACGCCAGGGGGCGACTGCCGTTCTGCCCCAGTCAGTGCCGGTGGTGGCCGGGTTTTCGTGGCCCAAGCCGGGCAAACGCCGAGAGTTCCTGCGTGCGCAGCTGGAGCGCAGCCCAGAGGGAAAGACCGTGGCGGCGATCTATCCCCGCCAGGGTTCGGACGTGCTCACGTCGGCGGTCTGGGGCGACGGACTGGTGGAAATCCCGGAACAGGCCACGGTGGCGCCGGGAGACACGGTGAACTACCTGGCATTCTCCGGACTCTTAGCTTGATACAGGCTGCCAATCCGTAAATTCGTACAGCGCGTCAACTGGAGAAAGGGCGTACGAAAGGCTAAAACCTAATGATATGGCATACGTTGTTGAAATCCGGGGCTGCCTGATAGTGAATGATGGTTAGGCCATCGAGCCGAATCGTTGCCTTACTCCTGGCCTTATGCCTGCAGGCACAGGCCATCGCCGCCGTATTGCTACCCTGTTCTCACCAGCTGGCGGATGAATCCATGCCAGCCTCGCATGCCTGTCACGGCGATCCCATGCAGCATATCGCCGACGGCCATGAAGCGCTGGAGTGCGAGAAATGCAACCTCGTCATGGCCTTCAGCGCGTATGATTTGCCGCCCATGATGGCTGTCTACAGGCAGCTGGGACTGCTGCCCTCCCTCACGGTAACCGCCGAAAGTCACTTCTATCGGCATACCCCCGAAACGCCCTACCGACCGCCAAAGCCCGCCCTTTGACCCGAGCCCATGGTGTCGCCGGCGCTTGCGCCGTTGTTTCGCCGACACCTCAGTAAACCGCCAGGGTTCCGTGCGCCGCCCGCCCTCCAGGGGGTATTGCCTGCGGGACCAGGACAGCTCTCAACTCCAGGCGTACTGCGACATGTACCCGAACCAAGCATTCCTACCAACTCATGGCAGCAAGCACCGCCTCGCGTTGCTTATAACCGTGTTGATACCGGCGCTCCTATCCGCCTGCACCGATTCACAGGTCACGCCCAGTGAAACCATGGCCGAAGTAATGGATGACACGGCCATGGAGCATGCGCAGAAGCATCTGGATCCGAAGTATGTTTGTCCCATGCATCCCCAAATCGTCCGCGACGTGGCGGGAAGCTGTCCGATCTGTGGCATGGATTTGGTGGAGAAGTTGATCGACCCTGACGCCGGTAAGCGCCCTGCGGTCACCATCAGCCCGGCGGTCATTCAGAGCATGGGCGTGCGCACGGCGGCCGTCGGGCGAGGCACCATGTGGAAATACATCCGCACCGTCGGTCGTATCGATTACGACGAAACCCGACTGGCTCATGTTCATCCGAGAGCGGAAGGCTGGCTGGAGCGCCTGTCAGTGAGGGCAGAAGGCGACGAAGTCGAAGCCGGGCAGGAGTTGGGTCACCTTTACGCCCCGGACATCCTGTCGGCTCAGGTCGATTTCCTGATTGCCCTGAGGCAGGGTGAGCAACGCATCTCGGCTGCCAAGGTCGAGAAAGCGCGTAACCTGCTGCGCCTGCTCGATGTCCCCGAGGCGGTGATCAAGAGCATAGAACGGAAGGGCGAAACCCGGAACACGGTGCCGCTGATAGCGCCAATTGCGGGCGTGGTGACCCAGCTCGGCGTGCGCGAGGGCATGTTCGTGACCCCGAGCACGGAGATCTACACCATCGCGGATCTCAGTCGGGTATGGGTACAGGTAGATGTCTTCGAGCACCAGCTGGCCTGGCTGCAAACGGGCTTGAGCGCCGAGATCCGCGTTCCCGCGCGTCCCGGCCGGGTCTGGAAGGGCGAGGTCGATTACGTGTATCCCGAGCTGGATCCCAGGACGCGAACGCTGCGGGTGCGCCTTAGCTTTCCGAACCCTGGGGGGATGCTGAAGCCGAACATGTTCGCCGAAGTGGTCATCTACGGCGGACCGAAGCGCGATGTCCTGAACATACCGAGAGAAGCGCTTATCGTCACCGGAGAACGGGAGACGGTGGTCAAGTCCCTGGGCAGTGGTCGCTTCCAGCCGGTGGACGTGGTCACCGGTATGAAGCGGGGCGGACGAGTCGAGATCCTTTACGGACTCGATGAGGGTGATGAAATCGTGGTCTCGGGACAGTTTCTGATCGACTCGGAATCCAGCCTCCAGGCCAGCTTCACGCGCATGACCGAGGAGTGACTGCCATGTTAGTCCGCCTCATCGAGTGGTCCGTGCACAACCGTTTCCTGGTCTTGGTTGCCACGCTTCTGTTGACCGGCTGGGGACTGGTGGCGGTCAAACAGACGCCGCTGGATGCCATCCCGGATTTGTCCGACGTGCAGGTGATTGTCAGAACCACCTTTCCGGGACAGTCTCCCCGGGTCGTCGAAGAGCAGGTTACCTATCCCATCACCACCACCATGCTCGCCGTGCCCGGCTCACTGGCCGTGCGCGGATACTCGTTCTTCGGCGACTCCTACGTCTACGTCATCTTCGAGGACGGCACGGATCTCTACTGGGCCCGGTCGCGGGTGCTCGAATACCTCAGCCAGGCCGCGGCTGATCTGCCTGCAGGCGTCCAGCCGCGACTGGGTCCCGACGCAACCGGCGTGGGCTGGGTCTACAGCTACGCGCTTGTGGATCCGACGGGTGGCCACGACCTGGCGCAGCTGCGCAGCCTGCAGGACTGGTTTCTGAAGTTTGAGCTGCAGAGCGTGCCCGGAGTGGCGGAGGTGGCCACGGTGGGCGGCATGGTACGACAGTACCAGGTGGTCGCCGATCCGGAGAAGCTGCGTGCTTTCGGTGTTCCCTTATCCCGCCTGGTAGACCAGATCCGCAACGCCAACAGGGAGGTCGGTGGCTCGGTGCTGGAGCTTGCGGAAGCTGAATACATGGTTCGCACCCGCGGCTACGTGACCTCGCTGAGCGACCTGGAGAATATTCCCATCGATGTCACACCGGAGGGCACGCCGCTGTTGCTGCGCGACCTGGCAACGGTGCAGATCGGACCCGAGATGCGTCGCGTGGTCGCCGATCTGGACGGGGACGGTGAGATCACCGGCGGCATCGTCGTCATGCGCTATGGAGAGAACGCGCTCAGCACCATCGCAGCGGTGAAGAAGAAGCTCGATGAGCTTCAACAGGGGCTCCCCGACGGTGTCGAGATCGTCGAGACCTACGATCGCTCGCAGCTCATTCTGCGGGCTGTGGACAATCTCACGGAGAAGCTCACCGAGGAATTCATTGTCGTCGCGCTGGTGTGTCTGCTTTTCCTGTTTCATCTGCGCTCTGCTTTTGTCGCCATCGTGACGCTGCCGCTAGGCATTCTGGTGGCGTTCATCATCATGGAGCACCAGGGCATTAATGCCAACATCATGTCCCTGGGAGGGATCGCCATCGCCATTGGTGCCATGGTGGACGCGGCCATCGTCATGATCGAGAACGCCCACAAGCACCTGGAGACCTACAGGAAAGCACACGGCCATCCGCCGCAGGGCGCGGAGCACTGGCGCGTGGTAAGCCGCGCGGCAACCCAGGTGGGGCCGGCGCTGTTCTTCTCGCTGCTCATCATAACCCTGAGCTTCATACCCGTGTTCACGCTGGAGGCCCAGGAGGGCCGGTTGTTCGCACCGCTGGCATTCACCAAGACCTACGCCATGGCTGCGTCCGCCGGTCTGGCCGTCACCCTGGTGCCGGTACTGATGGGCTACTTCATCCGGGGTCGCATACCGAGCGAGCATACGAACCCACTGAACCGGTTCCTGATATGGGTTTACAAGCCGTTGCTCAACGGTGTGCTTGCCGCGCCGTGGACCACCCTGACGGTTGCATCTCTCGCTGTGCTCAGCCTGGTGGTCCCGCTGGCGGGGATAGGCGGCATCCTGGAGCCGCTGAAGTGGCCCTTTCAGGTGACTCGACTCGCCGCCGGTAACGAGGACAGTCAGCTCACGAAGAACGTGCTGCGGCGCATTGATGGCTGGCAGGACGACCTGGCCAAGCGCTGGCGGGCGCAGTTTCGCGACAACCCCTCACTGGCGAGCTTCGCGGATGGCTTGGGCTCTGAGTTCATGCCCGAGCTGTACGAAGGTGACCTCATGTACATGCCGACGACGCTCCCGGGATTGTCCATCGGCAAGGCACAGGAGCTTCTGCAGCAGACCGACCGGCTGATCGCATCCGTGCCCGAGGTTAAACGCGTGTTCGGCAAGATCGGGCGTGCGGATACGGCCACCGATCCGGCACCGTTGACCATGATCGAGACGCTCATACAGCTCAAGCCCCAGTCCGAATGGCGCCCCGGAATGACAGTCGCAAAGCTGATTGCCGAGCTCGATGCGACGGTGGCTTTCCCGGGTGTCACCAACGCCTGGGTCATGCCCATCAAGACCCGCATCGATATGCTCGCTACCGGCATCAAGACGCCCGTGGGCATCAAGGTGGCGGGCGCGGATCTGAAGGAGATCGAGCGTATCGGCAGGGACATCGAGAAGGCTGTCTTAACCGTGCCCGGCACCGCGTCGGCATACTCAGAACGGGTGGCGGGCGGTCGCTATATCGAGGTTCGCCCGGACCGACTGGAAGCCGCCCGGGTTGGACTCAGCATCAGCGACATCAACCAGCTCATCAGTGCCGCGGTCGGTGGCATCAACATCACGCAGACCGTCGAGGGTCTCGAAAGGTATCCGGTGAATCTGCGTTTTCCGCGAGAGCGGCGCGACGACGTGGAGAAGCTTCGCGAGCTGCCGCTGGTTACGCCCACCGGCGCTCAAGTGCCCCTCGGTCAGATAGCGCAGGTGGAAATCGTTGATGGGCCGCCCATGTTGAAGAGCGAGAACGCGCGGCTGAACGGATGGACGTTCGTGGATATTCGCGATGTGGACCTCGGCAGCTATGTTCGACAGGCGCAGCAGGTGGTCCGGGAGCAGGTTAGCCTGCCGGCCGGATACTCGATTACCTGGTCCGGGCAGTATGAGTATCTGATCAGGGCGCAAGAGCGATTGTTCCGGCTCGTGCCCTTTGCCCTGGTCATTATCTTCGCCCTGCTCTATCTGACTTTCGGACGCGTCGGCGAGGCGGCTCTGGTCATGCTGTCGCTGCCGTTTGCGCTGGTGGGCGGCTTCTGGCTGGTGTTCCTGCTGGGCTACGACCTCTCGGTGGCCGTGGCGGTCGGGTTCATCGCCCTTGCAGGCGTGGCGGCGGAGTTCGGTGTGGTGATGCTCGTGTACCTGGATAACGCCGTCAAGGAGCGCCAGGACCGCAACGAGCTGAACACCCTGGATGACTGGAAGGCGGCCGTCATGGAAGGGGCCGTGATGCGCGTCCGGCCGAAAGCCATGACCGTGGCCACCATCATCGCTGGCCTGATCCCGATCATGATCGGCACGGGAACCGGCTCCGAGGTCATGCAGCGCATCGCCGCACCCATGGTCGGCGGGATGATCACCGCACCGCTGCTTTCTCTGTTCGTGATTCCTGTCATCTACCTGCTGTGGAAGGGGAGGGGGTTTGGCGCAGCGGTGGCGGCTGAAGCAGACACGCCTGCCGGATCCTGACCCTTCGTCAGCCTGTCCTGAGCACTTACCGCCGGGGTCTGCGCGGGCGCCGGCACGCGCTCTTGTAGCGCGTGATGAACGCGCCGAGAGTTTCGGTGCATCGATCTGTTGCAAAGCGAAATGAGAATGAATATCATTCAGAAAAATTCCTGATCTAGCCAGCCAAGGCGCACTTCTGGGCGCCATAGCCAGCACCAACGCGATTTGCACTTATTTGTGCGCGGAGGTGAACATGCATCTGGTTCGCAGAAAGACCCGGAAGAAGCTCTGGGAGATCGACGGACATTTTCACTGCGGCATCATCGGCACCTGTCTGACCTTGGCCGAGTTGCGAAAGCTGTACCGGAAGACCTGGAACAAGGATACCCGCCACGTCAGCGACTACGACATCCACACCGCTTTCGTCGGCAGTGCCTCCCAGCCCATACCTCCCAGTCGCCTGGTGCAGCGCTTGCTGGAGAGCAAGTACCGGCGCACCGTAGACCGATACTGTCGATTGTCCGGTTCGGATGCACTCGCTCAGGAGTGGCGCGTTGACAGCGACAAAGGCCAGGTCCCGGCCGCGTTCTGGGCGGTGGCGAGCCACTGCGATGCCTCGTCCGAGTTGCTCCGGGAGATCCACGGGGAGGTGCACATGTTGTCGCACCTGGCCGGCGCTTCGCAGCGCGCAGACTTGCGCCGCCTTGCCGCGCTGGAGGACGAGCGGCGCGAGTTGTCCGCCAGGCTCTCCCGGCAGGCAGAGTCGCACGCCCAGCGTATTCGCGGGAAAGAAGACCAGATCACAGCGCTGACCCGGGAGCTGCGGGAAGCTCAAGCCAGGGGCCGGGCACTCGAGAAGGAACTGCACACGGCACGTGACCGCGCCACTGACATGCTGGCGCCTGCGTCCGCGGCCCGGGCACAGAACACAGACCGCACCATTACCCAGTTGACCGTGCGCGCCGAGCAGGCCGAGCGGCAGGCGAGCGAATGGATGAGCCTGGCAAAAAGGGCAGGGGACGAGATCATGCAGCTGAAGGCGGAGGCCGACAGGACCGCGAGCGAGCGGCAGGCCCTGGAGGCGCAGGTCATGGCCTTGCTGGAGGATGAGGCCTGTGAGAGCTGTCCTACGGCCATCGCCGAGCAATGTCCCAGACTCAACGGTCGCTGCATCCTTTACGTGGGAGGTATCACTCGACAAATGCCCCATTTCCGGGCCCTTGTGGAGAAACATGGCGGTCAGTTCGTGCACCACGACGGCGGTCTGCATCAAGGTCACGCCAAGCTCAACTCCACCATGGCAAGAGCCGATGCGATCATGTGCGCCCTGGACCTGGTGAGCCACGATGCCAGTCTGCGCGTGAAGCGTTTCTGCAAGAAGTACGCGAAGCCGCTGGTGATGCTGCCCAGCACGGGACTGGCTCCCTTCACAAGAGGGCTGCATGAGGTTGCCGGACCGCTTTCGTTCTCAGCCGTCGAAAATGGAGCAGACGCATGAGCGACCAGAACAGGCGCCGGACCCGGACTCTCATCATCAGCAGCGAATGCGAGTGCGTTCGGTTGTTGCAGGAGTCACCGAGTCATGAGCAGCATCGGGACTCTGACGATCTCCAAGCGCTGGCCTGGGAGCAGGAGCTGATGCGCGGCATCGATTGGCTGCTGCGGCCGGGAACGCTGGCGTGTAAATAAGGGCGCCGGCAGCGCAGGGCTTAAAGCGGAAAGACAAAAGCCTTGTCTGCTGCAGCGACGCCCACCGTCACCGTGCTACCCCGCTCCGGCAACAGCGTGCAGGAGACTCGAGCCTGCAGATCAAGTGTTTCCCCAGAACCGTTCTTGGCGGCCAGCCGGAGGTGCACCGCGTTGCCCAGCAGCCGGGCATTGACGACCTTTGCCGCAATGCCATGGCCGTTCACGCCGGGTGCCAGCACCAGGGCCTCGGGTCGCACCATGACCTGAGCGGCCGCGCCTTCGTCAAGACCAGCTGCCGGAAATGTGCCCAGCACCGTTTCCACCCGCCCGCCGGCGACTCTTGCCGCGAGCCGGTTCACCGGGCCGAACAGCGTGGCCACATAGGCGCTGGCGGGATGAAAATAGATTTCCTCTGGAGTGCCCGCCTGCACGATGCGCCCGTCGTCCATCACCAGTATGCGGTCGGCCATGAACATGGCCTCCTCCGGATCGTGGGTGACCATGAGGGTGGCGATGCCCGTGTCCTGAAGCAGTGTCTGAGTCTGTTCCCTTATTTCCGCACGGCGGGTCACGTCGAGACCGGAGAAAGGTTCATCCAGCAACAAGGCACGCGGGCTGGGCGCCAGGGCGCGCGCCAGGGCGACCCGCTGCTGCTGGCCGCCCGAAAGGGTATGGGGATAAGCGTCCAGCAAATTGGCGATGCCGATGAGCGCGGCGGTTTTCTCGACCCAGTCACGACGGTCCCGGCGCCTGCCCCGTACGCCGAAGAGAATGTTTTGGCGCACGTTCAGATGCGGAAACAGGGCGAAGTCCTGGAACATCAGGCCGACCCGGCGGGCCTCCGGCGGCACGTGGACCCCTGAATCGTCGCCGACGATCTCCCCGCCGATAGATACGCGGCCGCGCTGCACCTGCTCCAGCCCCGCTGCCAGACGCAGCAGAGTCGTCTTGCCGCAGCCGGACGGGCCCAGGAGACAGAGAAACTCGCCGGCGTGCAGTTCCAGGCTCACGCCGCGCACCACCTCGGGCCCGTCGAAGCGATGATGAATATCCTGGAGTTTCAGCAGTGCCATGGGTTCAGCGGTGTCCGGGTCTAGCGGCGCGAATGCCCAGGCTCAACAGGATCACGGGGATGATACCCGCGGCGACAATGGTAAGCGCCGCCAGGGATGCCTCTTCGAAAAGCTCGTCGGACGCGTACTGATGAACGAAGGTGGCCAGGGTCTCGAAGTTGAAGGGGCGCAATACGACGGTCATGGGCAGTTCCTTCATGCCGTCGACGAACACCAGCAGCATGGCCGCGAACACGCTTCCCCGGATTAAAGGGAAGTGCAGACGGCGTAGAGTCCCGAAAGGACCCTCACCCAAGGTCCGCGCGGCCCCTTCCATGGAGCGGGTGACCTTGGTCAGGCTTGCTTCCGCCGAGCCGTAGCTCAGGGCCAGGAAGCGCACCACGTAGCCAAAGGTGACCGCGACCACGGTACCACTCAATAACAGTCCCGTGGAAATACCGAAAGTCTGACGCATGAAGCCATCCACCGCGTTGTCGAAAGCGCCGAACGGAACCATGATACCCACCGCGAGCACAGCTCCCGGCATGGCATAGCCGACAGCCGCGAAGCGGCTGGCTGCCTGAAGCCCCCGGGAGCCGGACAGGCGTACGCTGTAAGCGAGAAACAGGCCGATGAGCAGAGCGATGACTGCGGCGCTCCCGGACAAGGTCAGGCTGTTCTTCAGATGGCCCAGGAAATCTGCTTCCAGCGTTGCCTGGTAGTGCACGAGAGCGTAAGACCCGAGTACGGCTGCCGGCAGGACGAAGCCCAGGATGATGGGCAGAGCGCACAGGATTGAGCCGCCCAGGGCCGTTGCGCCCCGCAACCGGTAGCTCGGCAGCGCCCGGTAGCGGTTGGTCGACTGTTGAAAGCCCCGCGCTCCACGGGCCCAGCGCTCGGCTGCGATGAGCAGCAGCACGAACATCAGCAACACCGTGGATAGCTGAGCGGCCCCCGCCACCGAGTTCATGTTCAGCCAGACATCGTAGATACCGGCCGTGAAGGTCTGGACCGCGAAGAAGTCCACAGTGCCGAAATCGTTCAGCGCCTCCATCAACACCAGACTGACACCGACTACCACCGCGGGCCGGGCCAAGGGCAGGGCAACACTGAA
>JASJBY010000091.1 GCA_030066245.1 Gammaproteobacteria bacterium | reverse complement strand
ATCGTTGGCAGCTATTAAATCTCTCCATGTATCAGCGCTTGCAGCCGGCCTTCGTCGAGACAAGCGAAAAACTTGCGGAAGACCTCGACGTAGTAAAGGCTAGAGACCATCTATGGAAAGAGGTGAGCGCACAACGGACTGCAATTGCCGGGCAGATCTTGGATGAGGGGATTGCAACGTCGTACGTTTCACTATTGGCCCACTTCCCGGAAGTGCGATCCCAGTTCATTGCCTTGTTCCAGAGGCTTAACGATATCGAGGAGAAAATCTCTTCTGCTTTTTTGACAGCATCTCAAGATGACGTGCTAGCCTTTGAGACCCGGGGCGCCTCTTACACGAGTGCAATGCTCGGCAACGCGCTTCGCACTACGGCCGAGGCCCATAGAACTCGGCTCGAGGAAGAAACGACTACCACGTTCAAGCCTCACAAAGATTTTCTCCTGGACGTAATCGGGAAAGACAACAAAGAGATCCTCAGGGGCAGCAGAAGTCGCTGAGAGAGGCTCAGGCTTCAACCAATGAGGTCAAAGAACGGGCTGGGCTGGAAATGGTGTCATTTGACGGGGAGCCAAGTCTGGCTTGCAGATGTGCCGTTACCGAGGACAATGCGCGCATTCCTTTGACGAGCCGTTTAGGTTGGCCTCTTCCCAAGCCCGTACCCTATTGCGTGCGGTGTCGAACAGACGTTCGTAGTTACCTTTACGGACTTTCTCGCTCGCTTCAGGTGTAAGAGTCTTCCAAAGTGGTGAGTACAACTCATAGACCTTGAAATGAGATTCGGCGCTTGTTGGTGCGACATTGTCGATGCCGAACAGGAAGCGGTCGGGATATCGGTTGAGCAGTCTGGCCGTGTACTTCACGCCCTCCGGGGTAGACACGATGTACTTCGCCAACTCATCCCAAGATATATCGAAGTAGACGTGTTCCAGCGTCGGATCGCGAACGATGTCCTCGACAATGCGGAGATGACGGGGATTACGTTCGGTGACACCTGCGGATGCTGCATCTTCTACTGGATATACGCCTCGGCCCAGACTGTTATTTCGTTGCGCCGCCTCCCTCATAGGTGTTTGTGCAACCTGCCTTCTGCGCAACTCAGTGACATTTGGCCGCACCCGGCAAGCAAAACCCGACCTGCAGTTTCCCCTTGCGTGTCGTGTCCCGTAAATGTAGAGTCAGGCTTTCTTGAGTCCTTCGAAACCGTCCTACAAGCGGCTCGGCTTGCGACAGACGGGAATGCTGCTGCTGATTGCCAGGGGTGTACTCATGAGGACGTGGGTGTTCCGGTGGGGTGCGCAGGCGAAGAGACCGGCAGACGGAGTGCTCAGGCGCCGGGCAACCCTGCGGATGAGCCCTGCCTAAACGCGGATTCCTCTTTGAAGTGCATGGCGAGCCTGCGTTTCACGCCCAACCTGCGCCGGCACGTGCAATCCCCTGCGTCCCAGGTGGCGGGTGCCACCGTCCTGCAGGTGTTGGAAAGGTATTTCGAAGTCAACCCGCGAGTGCGCGGCTATGTCCTCGACGACCAGGGCGCCGTACGCAAGCACGTTGCCATCTTCGTGAATCGTGAGCCGATTCGCGACCGCGCCGGGTTGTCCGACTCGGTGAAGGAACACGACGAAATCTTTGTCGTTCAGGCCCTTTCCGGAGGTTGACCATGACTGACCGTGTGTGGGTTGGCACGCGCAAGGGTTTGTTTCAACTGGGGCGGGACGACGCCGGGCGCTGGGCGATCGTAGGGCACTGGTTTCCGGGGGACCCGATCTCCATGATGTTGCCCGAACCCGGTGGTCGGCGGCTGCACGCAGCCCTGGATCTGGGCCATTTCGGCGTCAAGATGCAGCGCTCGGAGGATGGGGCCAGGACCTGGTCCGAGGCGGCCGTGCCGGCTTTTCCTCCCAAGCCCGACGGCCTGGAGGACAAGGATCCCATGCGGGGCGTCGACCTGCCGTGGAGCACACAGATGATCTGGGCTCTGGAGTCAGGCGGTCCCGGGGAGCTGTGGTGCGGCGTGGTCCCGGGTGGCCTGTTTCGGTCCACGGACGGGGGTGACAGCTGGGTCCTGGCGCGCGCCCTGTGGGATGACCCCCGGCGCCGGAAATGGATGGGCGGCGGCTATGATTTCGCGGGCATTCACTCCATCCTGGTGGATCCTCAGGACGTGGCGCATGTGACCGTCGGCGTGTCGGTGGGAGGCGTCTGGACCACCAGGGACGCCGGTGCAAGCTGGAAGCTGATCGGCGCCGGGCTGCGTAACGTCTACATGCCCCCGGAGCTGGCGGCGGATCCGGTTTCCCAGGACGTTCATCGGCTGGTGCAGTGTGCGGCCCGGCCCGAGCGCCTGTGGATGCAGCACCATAATGGCATTTTCCGCAGTGATGACGCCGGCGAGAACTGGCAGGAGCTGAACGAGGTGATGCCCTCTAGCTTCGGGTTCGCGGTTGCCGTACACCCGGATGATCCGGACACGGCGTGGTTCGTTCCAGCTGCCAAGGACGAGCAGCGCTTTCCGGTGGATGCACGCCTGGTGGTGACGCGCACCCGGGACGGGGGCAGGCATTTTGAGGTGCTGCGCCAGGGCCTGCCCGACGAGCCCGCTTACGACCTGGTCTATCGGCATGCGCTGGATGTGTCCCGGGACGGGATGCGCCTGGCTTTCGGTAGCACCACGGGGTCGTTCTGGATCAGCGAAGACCAGGGAGAGTCCTGGCAAACAGTCAGTCGCCACCTGCCGCCCGTGTTGTGCGTGCGGTTCGAGGCTTGACGCGGGCGCGGCCGGGACCGATCGGTCGAGCATGAACACTACGTACTTCAGCTGCAGGCAGCACAGGAAGTACACCGATGCGGGCTACCGGTGGGCGTACTGGCATCTCGAAAGGCCCGGAATCGTCATCCTGGGCCAGCCCGTGGACGTGGCGCGGGTTTTCGAGCAGCGTGCCTACTGGCACCCCCGGCCAGAAGAAGAGAACGACTGGCTGTGTCGCGAGATCCTGCCCACGGTTCGGGCATTCCTGGATACACACGGAGCCCACGGAGTAGAGTTCGTGGATGAGGAGTTTCTTTTTGAGCAAACGGAGCTTGGCTACGAGTGGCGGGAAATCAGGGCGACGAAGCAAACTTGAGCCTATGGAGCCTGCGCCATGCTTCGGCTGGCGGTGTTGAGGTTTGGCGGCTTTTCGGCGCATTATTGACCCCGGTGGCGCTACACGAGCTGCCACAGCGAAGGGGAGGGCGTACGAATGACTACAATCGCGCAGTTGCTGGAGGTGAAGGGTCATGACGTGTGGTCGGTTGGTCCTGAGTCGTCGGTATCGGCAACAATAGAACTGATGGCCAAAAAGGAAGTGGGTGCCCTAATAGTGATGGACGGCGCTAAGCCGGTAGGCGTGATTTCGGAACGGGACTGCCTGCGGAAGGTGTTCCTGCCGGGGCGCACGGCGAGCGAGACCCGCGTCAAGGACGTCATGACCCGTCGCGTTATCTACGCGCCGCCCGACCACACGGTCGACGCGTGCATGGCGTTGATGACCAACAAGCGCATCCGCCATCTCCCCGTTCTGGAGGACGGGCGGGTTGTGGGCGTGGTCTCCATCGGCGATCTGGTAAAGGCCACCATCGACGAGCAACAGCACACTATCGATCAGCTGGTCAACTACATCACCGGGTAGTCATTCTCGACGGACACGACAGCGCCACAATCCGTTCGGCGAAGTAAATACACACTTATTCCCCTAATCGCCCGTACCCCTCCAAGACGGGCTGGGCCACGGGGCAAGGCGTTCTGCCATGCCGCATGGAATGGTTCATGCCCGAGCTGCCTGAAGTAGAAACCACCCGCCGGGGGGTCGGTCCCCGCGTCGTCGGTCGCACGGTTGTCGACGCCGTGGTGCGGGAATCGCGCCTGCGTTGGCCGGTGCCTGCACACCTCAGGAGCCTGGTTGCCGGACGTCCGGTTTCCAGCGTCAGTCGCCGGGGTAAGTACTTACTTTTTTCCTTCGGCCGCGGCACTCTCATCCTTCACCTGGGGATGTCCGGCAGCCTGCGGGTGGTCACCGACCGCACGCCGCCGGACCGTCATGACCATGTGGACCTGGTGCTGGACGATGGGACCTGCCTCCGCCTGCGGGATCCCCGCCGTTTCGGCTCCGTGCACTGGATTGAGGATGAACCGATGCGACACCCGCTGCTGGTGTCTCTTGGTCCGGAGCCCCTTGACGATGCTTTCAGTGGGCGCTGGCTCCACAATCAGTCCAGGGGTCGTCGGGTGGCAGTCAAGTCCTTCCTGATGAACAGCCGCGTGGTGGTGGGTGTCGGCAATATCTACGCCAACGAATCGCTGTTTCTGGCCGGCATCCATCCGGGCCGGCGGGCCGGCCGCATCGGCCTCGGCCGATACTCCCGGCTGGCGGAAGCCGTCAAACAGGTTCTCCAGGACGCCATAGACCAGGGGGGAACAACCCTCAGGGATTTCGTTGGCGGCGACGGCAGGCCCGGCTATTTCAGCCAGCGTCTCCGGGTCTACGGACGCCAGGGCATGCCCTGCGAGTCCTGCGGCCATCCGCTTCGGCAGCGCCTGGTCGGCCAGCGGACGACCGTTTTCTGCCCGCGCTGTCAGACCTGACGGCCGTAGAGCCGCGACCTTGGGGTCAGCGTTTGGCCTCCAGGCGGGGATTCACCCATACGGCCCAGTCGTTGACGGCGCTTGTGCCGGCGTTCACGCGCAGGATGACGCTGATTGTCCTGCCCGCCCAGCGCGACAAGTCGCCCTCCAGGTCCACGGCTTGTTCAGGTCCCAGGCTGCGGCTCAGCAGCCGGAAACGTTGCCTGCCCTCGCGCACGTGGACGGAGAAACGTGCCCCGTCGGACTCTTTGGTGCCGGCAAGGAAGCCGATCCGGGCTCGGAAGCGCATCTCATTGGCGAGGGTCAACGGCGGATAGATGGCCTGAATCCAACCTCGTCCCCGGCCCTCGGGGTGGCTTTGCAGCAGCCTCTCTACCTGTTCTCCGGTGGTCAAGTTGGCTTCCGAAAGCTGGCGGGCAAAGCCGCGCTGGTCGCCCTCCCGGCCCGGGAAGCGCAGTCTGCTCGAGCCGCTCGCCTGCCAGTAGGCCTTGGGGGCGTTCTCGAAGAAGTCGAAGTGCCGGTCGACCGGCAGCGCGGCCTGGCTGCTCAAGGGGGCGTCTTCCGTCTGCGCGTGGACGGGCAGAACGCCGATTGCCGAAACCAACAGCCAGATGATGCGTCGACCCATGGCGTAGCCCTCTCTTTCGGCCTGCCGGCCCTTTTTGCTTGTGTCCACTTTCGAGCAGCCCGCCGCACCGAGAAACGGCCATCTGCGCCCGGAGAGCAACAGTACCATCTCGGCCACACCGATTGGAAATGCCCGCTGCCACGAACCGCGTTCGGGGGTGGGCATCTGTGATCGGTTAGGCATACGCGGTGGGGGCCTTACTGGCACGAGCCGCTGGTACACGCGGTGAATACTCCCCCGTAGGCTCGACGGCCGCTATCCCTGCGGCCGACGGTCCCGGCCACTCATGCCGGTACAGCCCTAACCGAACACCTATGCGGCGGTGAGCCGGGTGGCACTGTCGCCACTAAAGACGATCGGTGACCGGCCGCATAAAAACTAGGTCAAGAACGATTGCCGAGCCGGCCGCAGTCCATAGCCTGAACCGCCACATGAATGACACCGTCCAGAACCGGATTGCGCGTCTGTCGGACACGGCGTTTCCCGTGCTGGGCCGGTGCTCTGACGAGCTGACCGGTCTGCTGCAGAAAGGGGATCTCAAGAACCGGCGGCTTGCTGACGTGCTGGCCCATGACCCCTTGCTTTGCGCGCGCCTGTTCCGGGCCGTGAACCGAGAGCCAATCGGCATCATTGCCAGCATCGAGCAGGCGGCCGGGTTGCTCGGCGCCACCGCGTTTCAGTCCGTTGTCGCAGCCGGACCCGTTCTCGAGCAATCCCTGGCGGGCACGGCACTGGCCGCCTACCTGCAGAGCCTGAGACGGGCCTACCACGTGGCGATGCTCGCCCGTCACCTGGCAACGGTGCAAGGCTACGGTCACCCCCAGGAGTTCTTCTTCGCCGGACTGCTTTATTTTGTGGGCGATGTGGCGCTGCATGCGGCAGATCCCCAGGCCGCCCAGACAGCGGCCGGCGAAAAGGGGGCGACAGCGGTTGAGCTATCCCGGGGGCTCGCACTGGCCTGGCACCTTCCGGAACTCGTGCACCGGACACTGGACGGCCCGGAGGCGGACGACCGCAAGGCAGCGCTGGTGAGACTGGCGGTGGCGTTGGTCGAGGCCGGAACGGAGGATCTGCACGCGTCGGCCCAGGAGGCGCTGGTGGAGGCGGCCGGAGTGAGCGGTGAGCAGGGTGCCCAGTATGTGGTCAGGGACCTCTGCCAGTGCACTATTCAGACAGCCCGCCATCTGCTCGACTGGTACCCGCCCGAGCGTCGCGCCAGCCCCTATACGCCCCTGTACCCGGGTTCTTATGCCTGGCCGCAACCCCAGATGAGTACTGAGAACACCGCCGAGGCTGTTGGCCCCACGTCCGCCCCACCGCCCGCGCGGAGCGCTGCGTCGCCGGTGCAGAAGATTATCGAAGAGACGCTTGCCGCAATGCACGCGAAACTCGGTCTGAAACGAGTCGTGTTCGCGGCTCTCAGTCCGGACCGAAGTCGCATCCGCGGTCGTTTCTTCCGGGGCGTCGACCGGCAATCGCCGCTGCGCGGCTTTCAGTTCGAACGCAGTGGAGCTTCCCTCTTCGCCCGCCTCGTAGAGAAGCCGCAGCATGTTTGGGTGCATGCGGGTAACCGGGAAAAGCTGGCCCGGTTCCTGACCTCAGACATGCAGTCGTTGCTTGGCGAAGGTGACTTCTGTGCATCCTCGATCTTTGTCCGCGCAAAGCCCGTCGGCCTTTGCTATGCCGACGTGCATCCTGGCGGCGAAGGTCTCGACGAGGGCGCCTACGCGCGCTTCAAGACCCTGTGCAGTCTGATGGCGAAACGGCTGGCAGACGCAGGCGGCTGATCGTCACCGCGTCCTCACCGACCCTGCAGGGCAATCCACCCGCATTCCGGCGCCCAGTTGCCGGTTGACCGGAATAGCCCCATACTGCGGGCGCGGGAGAGAAAAACCAAACAGTCGTCAACCGGCCCAGCCGGGGGGAGAAGGCATATGAAATGCCAAGGCTGTGGACACGAGAACAGGGCCCAAGCAAGTTTTTGTGCGCAGTGCGGCGACAGGCTGCCGCGGGTATGTCCTCACTGTGACAGCCCGGTCTCGCAGGAAGCCCGGTTCTGCGATGTCTGCGGCGCGCTTCTGGAAGAGCCGGCCAGCTATTCTGTGCAGGCGTCTGCCACGGCTGGCGGCGCCTCCGGTGGCCTCGTCTCCGAGCCGGAGCGCCGCCAGCTCACCGTCATGTTCTGTGATCTCGTGGGCTCAACGGCCTTGGCCAGCCGGCTCGATCCGGAGGACATGCGTCGCGTCATCCGTGCCTACCAGGCGGCCTGTGGGGTCGAGATCTCGCGATATGACGGCTTTGTCGCCCGCTACATGGGCGACGGCATCATGGTCTATTTCGGCTACCCCCGGGCGCACGAGGACGACGCCGAGCGCGCGGTGCGAGCCGGCTTGGGTGTGGTCGACGCTGTCGCCCGCCTGAAGCCCGACCTCGGTCCCAACAAGCAGGTACGGCTTGCTGTTCGCGTGGGGATCTCCACCGGTCTTGTGGTCGTCGGTGATTTGATTGGCGAGGGGATTGCCGAGGAAAAAGCAGTGGTGGGCGAGACGCCGAATCTGGCGGCGCGACTGCAGACCTTTGCCCAGCCGAACTCGGTGATCGTCGGACGCCGAACACACGAGCTGGTGGGCAGACGCTTCGAGTACGAAGATCTCGGCGAGCAGGAGTTGGGCGGATTTCCCCGCCCGGTCCGGGCCTGGCGGGTATTGCGCTCTCGGGATCTGGAAAGCCGCTTCGATGCCGCCCACGAGGCTGCGTTGACTCCTCTCATGGGGCGCGAGTCGGATGTGGACGCGCTCATGGCGCGCTGGGAACAGGCGAGGACCGGTGATGGACAGGCTGTGCTCGTCTGCGGTGAGGCGGGCATCGGCAAATCGCGCATGGTGCAGGAGCTTTGCGACGGCATCGCCGACCAAACCCATTTCTACCTGCGATTTCAGTGCTCCCCTTACCACACCAAGAGCGCCCTGTATCCGGTGATACGGCAGCTGGAGCGGGCGCTGGGATTCGAACGGGACGAGACCCCTGCGCAGCGCCTGGACAAGCTCGAAGCGCTGCTCACCAAGTCGGCGCCGCGGGTCCGGGAGGCCACTCCGCTGCTGGCGGCGCTGCTTTCCATCCCGTCGCAGCAGCGCTATCCCGCCCTGGATACCAGCCCCCAGCGCCAGAAAGAACGAACCCTGGAGGCGCTGCTCGACCAGATGGCCAGTCTTGCCGTGCATCGGCCGTTGCTGATGGTCTTTGAGGACGCCCATTGGATGGATCCCACGTCGCAGGAGCTGCTCGATCTCGTTATTGAGCGTTCACAGCACCTGCGCACCATGCTCGTGGTTACCTTCCGGCACAGCTTCGATACGGTTCACAGCGGTTTGCCCCACGTCACGACCATTGCGCTGAGCCGCTTACAGCGGCGTCACTGCGTCGCCATGGTGGACAGGCTGGTGGGCGGCAAGACGCTTCCCAAGGACGTGGTCGAGCAAATCGTCGTCAAGACTGACGGCGTTCCCCTTTTCGTGGAGGAACTCACCAAGACGGTGATTGAGTCCAATCTGCTCGAGGAGGCCGCCGACCGCTTCGTTCTCCATGGGCCCCTGCCACCTCTCGCCATCCCGACGACCATTCAGGATTCTCTCATGGCCCGGCTCGACCAGTTGTCCCCGGTCAAGGAGATTGCGCAGGTCGGTGCGGTGATCGGCCGGGAGTTCAGCTTCGAGCTGTTGGAGGCGGTGGTGAACATCGCAGCCGACACCCTGGGCGAGCAGCTCGATCGTCTGGTGGACGCGGAAATACTCCACGAGCGCGGCCGGTTCCCCCACAAGCGGTATTTCTTCAAGCATGCCCTGGTGCAGGACGCCGCCTACGAGTCTCTCCTCAAGACATCCCGCCAGCTACATCATCGTAAGATCGCACAGGCACTCGAGGAGCACTTCCCTGAGACCGGGACCAGCGAGCCAGAGCTGCTCGCCCATCATTACAGTGAAGCCGGATTGACGCGCCAGGCCATTGTCTACTGGCAGCGGGCTGGAAAGAAGGCCAGTGAGGCTTCCGCGAACGTGGAAGCCATCGACCATTTCAAGAATGCGCTCGCCCGGTTGGAGAGCTTGCCGCAGAACTCCGAGCGAGCGCGCCAGGAGCTGGCCCTGCAGCTCGCCATGGCGGTGCCGCTGGCCGCCTCCAGAGGTTACGTTGATCCGGATGTAGAAAGGGCTTACACGCGGGCGCGTACACTGTGTGAGCAGTTCGGCAAGGACGAGCAGTTGTTTCCCGTGCTGCATGGCCTTTTCCGGTTCTATGTTATTCGCGGTGAGCACGACACGTCGCGCAGGTTGGGGGAGAGACTGCTCGGTCTGGCGCAAAGCTCGGGCGACTCCGATCAGCTACTCGAGGCCCACCGGGCGTTGGGCCTGACCTTGAGCTTCGTCGGTGACTTCAAGCAGGCACGGACGCATCTCGAAACAGGAATTTCCTTGTACGACCGCCGGCAACACGGAGCGCACGCCTCAGTCTACGGCCATGATCCCGGGGTGATCTGCCTGGGTGCGGCCTCCTGGATTCTGTGGTATCTGGGTTACTCCGATGAAGCCCTCAGTCGCAGCCGCGAATCCCTGGCACTGGGCGACGAGCTGGCGCACCCCTACAGCCAGGCCTTCGCTCTCGGTCTGTCCGGCGTTCTTCACCTGTTCCGCGGCGAATGGCAGATAGCGCAACAGCGCGCGGAGGCAACGCTGAAGCTGTCCATGGCGCATGACTTTCCCTTCTGGCTGGGTTGGGCCACGGCCATGAAAGGCTCTGCTCTGGCGCACATGGGTCACGCTGCACAGGGCGTCGCCATGATGCGCAAGAGCATAGCGGCCCTCGGTGCAGCCGGGGTTGCACAGGGACGGCCCTTGTGGCTCGGTTTGCTGGCAGAGGCTTGTTTACAGGCGGAGCAGCCCGAGATGGGGCTGGAGGCCGTTGACGATGGCCTCGCCATGGCGGAGGCACAAGGCGATATGTATCGCGCTGAGCTGCACCGTCTCAAGGGGGAGCTGCTATGGGCGAGCGCCGGCGACAAGGGGCAGCCTCAGGTCGAGGAGTGTTTCACCCGCGCCGTAGAGGCGGCCCGGCAACAGGATGCCAGGTCTTTCGAGTTGCGGGCGCTGACCAGCCAGGTACGTCTGTTGCGGAGCGGAGACGACGCGTCACGCGCACGGCGGCTGCTGTCCGAGCTGTACGCGGGGTTCGGGGGGGGCTCGGAGACACTCGACCTGCAGGCGGCGCGCTCCGCGCTGGCACCATCCCCCAAGTCCTGACCGGCCGCCCGCCCCGCCGTCTTTGCTCAGGGGCAGAGCGGCTCGGGAATAGGCAGGGGCTCCTCCGTTATGCTCAGCTCATGGCG
>JASJBY010000008.1 GCA_030066245.1 Gammaproteobacteria bacterium | reverse complement strand
GGACAGGCGTCCTGCGAGCTGTTCGGTCTTCTCAAACGCCCAGACGAGAAGTACGTGACCGAGCGTGCCTACGATAATCCGAAATTTGTCGAGGACATGGTGCGTGACGTGGCCGCACAGCTGAACAACGACGAGCGCGTCGCAGCCTACACGGTGGAGTCGGAGAACTTCGAGTCAATCCACAATCACTCGGCCTATGCTCTCATCGAGCGAGACAAGGATGAGGACTAAGCCCAATTGGACAGGATAAGAGCCTGCTGGCGACGGCGTACCGGCCATCAAAGAAACAGTGTCAGCACCCCGGTGTAGCCGTAGAGCCGGTCGTGAGAGATCTCCCCGTTGGCATAGAAGCCGACGACCGGCAGCTCGCCGAAGACCTCCTGCACGATTTTAAGCTCCGCGGAGTCGGGGCCGAACAGACCCGTCCCCCGTCCCAGACATGAGAAGTACAGGCCGCCCCGGGGGGTTTCGGGCATCGATTCCCGCAACTCTCCGAGCATCCGGAATAGATCCTCGCGGGCAGTCTCGGCATCTCGTCTGCAGAACATGAGCCGCTGCCCGGGCTCGATGAGCTCTCCGATGGCGACATAGCCCTTTTCCGGCTCGATGCCCACCAGGTTGCGTACCAAGTAGTCTCCAGTGTCAGATCCTTCCACAGGAAGGCCTGCGAATATATAGCCGGCGGTCCGCGACAGATCCCTGGCCAGGACCTCACCGATGTCTTCTTTGAACACCTCCACCGCCGGGCGTCCATCAAGCGCAGCGATCACGTTTCTCTCACCCCCGGTGATTTGGCGAAGCGGGCCAATCGGCGAGCACCCCTGCGTCAGGCGGGTGCTGACCGAGACTGAGCTGGAGAACAGGACTCCCGACAGGCCGCCCTCCGTGACCTCGTCGGCCACCTGCCGGAAGGCTTCCCTGGAGCTCGCCAACCCTCCCACCAGGAACCCCGTCTGTAGCGACTCGCACAGCTCCTCCACCAGGACTTCGGTGCGGTGGTTGCGAGGATCGGCATGCACAACGCCGAAATAAGGCTGATGCTCTCGAATCCACGCCCCGTGACTGGTGTCGAGCGCTTGAATGTCAGTGGTCACCCCGGAGAACACGCGGAATGAATTCGCTCCAAACTCGCCCAGCATGATGGCAAGCGCCGGCTCTTCGTAATACTCGACGCCCGTGGCACAGATGCCGATGCCAACGCTGCCGACCCAGTGCAGCACCGGCGTCCGCTGCCGCAAGTGTTTCAGAATGTCGCCCAGATGCGGGCTCAGGGCGTCGGTCACATATAGAAACCCGAGGCTGGCGGTCTCAGGCACCGAGCCTAGCTGCTCAATACAGGATTCGGTGGCTTGCCGCCAGTCGCTGGCTGCTGCGTGGGCGTAGTGAAAGGGTTTCAATAGCGGCTCCTTACAGTCGATAATGCCGCGACCATGGTAGCAAGAAGCCATCCCGGCGCGCCCGCCCGGCGCTGGGCTCCAGGGCCAGCGCCCGGACTGCAGACCAGGCCGCGACCAATGTGACGCCGGTGACCATGAGCAGAAAATCTGAACACTTACGGCTCGTAGGGGTTTATAATGGGCCGTCCTAACGCACGCAATTGCCCACCGAAGGAGGGGAAACCGTGAACAATCCAGAGCTTATCGAAGTGAACGGTCAAGAGGTGCGGCTCGATGATCTCATCGATGAGAACCAGCGTCTCAGAGAAGACCTGGAACGGTTCAAGAAAGAGCAGAAGAAAGCGGTCCAGAGAAGGCGCCAGGAAGTACAGCTCAAGCCTTACCAGGCCGAGTTGCTGAAGCTGCAGCAACGCCTGGAGAGAGACGGCATCCGCATGATCATCCTGTTCGAGGGCCGGGATGCAGCCGGCAAGGGCGGCACCATCCGGCGCATGAGCCGGTACATGAACGAGAAGCACTATCGGGTGGTGGCCCTCGGCAAGCCCACCGACGACCAGCGTACCCAGTGGTTTTTCCAGAAATACGTGACCCAGTTTCCGCGCGGCGGCGAGATAGTGATGTTCGACCGCAGCTGGTACAACCGAGCCATGGTGGAGCCCGTGTTTGGATTCTGCTCGCCACAGGAATACGAGAATTTCAAGATCGGCGTGCGCGGCTTCGAGCGCGACCTGGTCCGCCAGGGTACCGTGCTGATCAAGCTTTACTTCAGCGTCACCAAGGAAGAGCAGGCGAGACGATTCGAGCGGCGCAAGACCGACCCACTGCGGCAGTGGAAACTGAGCGAGGTGGACGTCCAGGCCCAGGACCGCTGGGACGAGTTCACCAGCATGAAATACGAGATGCTCAGGCACAGCCACACGGCCGAAACTCCCTGGACCATCATCCGTTCGGTGGACAAGCACAAGGCGCGGCTGAACGCCATGAAGGTGGTGCTCAACTCCATGGATTACGATAACCGGGATACGGAGCTGGACTTCATACCCGATCCGGAGGTGGTTATCTCGGGCTCCCGCGAGATAGAGCTCATGGAAGCCCAGCGCATGAGGATCGGCCACTTCACCGACTGACGCCGTGAACGGGCGCGACACGGGGCCGGTATCGCAGGGATGCGACCGGACGCCCATCATCTCCGGGACACGCAGCTGTATCCGGTGGCGCCGGACGCGGCCCGGCCGCTGACAGGTCGCTTGACATGCCGGCAGGAGCTGCGAAGCTCAGGCGGGTCCTCCTCCAAGGAACCACGGCGCGCCTTCAGACCGCCGCCACATTGCCACGTGCCCGCGGGCCGCGCCCACCCACCTGTATGGTCTCCCTGTTTTGTCTTCGTTAGCCTGGCGAGGCATAATTGGCGCGGCGATGAACGGCGCGCCGGAAAGTTGCTGCGTGCTACGTCCTTCACGGCTGGACGCTTCGCTCATGCGTGGCCGTAGCGCATTAGCCGCCGGCGCCGACAATCACGCGCCGCCCGCTAGACTAACGCACGAGTCGCACAAGGGGGGACTCCGATGCTCGCGATCGACCGCCTTTGGCGACCAGCACGGTTCTTGCTGCTCGGAGCCAGCGCATTGCTCACGGGCTGCGCAACCACCAGTGCCCCCCCGGTTGAGAGTGACCCCTGGGAGGGCTTCAACCGGGCCGTCTACGGTTTCAACAAGACCGCCGACGAAACCCTGATCAAGCCCATCGCGACCGGCTATCAGGCCATCACCCCTGACTTCCTCGACCGGGGCATCACCAATTTCTTCAACAATCTGGATGACGTGGTGGTGCTGGCCAACCAGATCCTCCAGGGGAAGCCCCAGGAAGCCGTGTCGGATTTCTCCCGTCTGGTGTGGAACAGCACGGTAGGTCTCCTGGGCTTCATAGATGTGGCCACCCACTTGGACCTTCCGAAGCACAACGAGGATTTCGGTCAGACCCTCGGTCGCTGGGGCTACACGCCAGGGCCCTATCTGGTGCTCCCTATACTGGGTCCGCACACAGCGCGCGACGCCATCGGCCTGATCCCCGACTGGTTCCTGTTCGACCCCCTCAACTACACCGACCTCAGCTTCAGGCAACGTCTCGCCGTGGCTGCCGTCAAGTACATCGACATACGAGCCGACTTGCTCTCGGCCTCGACCATCGTGGATACCGCTGCCCTGGATGAGTACACCTTTATCCGGGATGCCTATCTTCAGCGGCGTGAATATCTTATCTACGATGGCAACCCGCCGGAAGAAGAGTTCGACGAGGAGCTTTTCGAGGACGAGTTGGATGAGTTGGACGAGGAAGAGTCGCCGGAAGACGAGGATGAAGCCGCCGCGGGCTAGTACTCCGTCACAGTGGTTTTGACGCTTTCATCAAGGCGAGAAGCGGTCAGCGGCTAGGCGCGCGAGCGCCGGACTAGCCGTGCTAATCCAAGTGAGCGCAACAACGCAGATGGCCGCTTCGCGCCTTGCCCGAAGGGAGCGCCCCGGCTGGGCCACTGCGGCGTTGCAGTCCTTGGCAAGGGCTTGCCATTCCCTGCAGACTGCGCCTTGCATTAGCCCAGCTGGGGCGCTCTGAAACCATCAAAACCACTGTGACGGAGTACTAAGTCTCAGTCTTGATTTCCTCCCAGGCGGCATCCAGTTCCGCGGCGTCGGCCTGTGCCACCGACATGCCCCGGGATTGCAGGAGGGCTTCCATGCGCCGAAAGCGTTCCTCGAAGCGCGAATTGGCAGCTCGCAGCACCGTCTCCGGTTCCTTGTCTAGGTGACGGGCCAGGTTAACGCAGCTGAACAGCAAATCGCCCAGCTCGTGGAAGGGCTGCTGCGGATCCGATGCCGATAGGGCCGTCTTCAGCTCGTCTAGCTCCTCGTCAATCTTCTCCAGCACGCCATCCAGGCTCGACCAGTCGAAGCCTACCCGCGCCGCCCGGCGTTGCAGCTTTAAGGCACGGGTCAGCGCCGGCAGCGACACGCTGATCCCGTCCAAGTGACTGTGGGCTGCCGGATCCCGTGACCTGGCGCGACGCTCCCTCTCCTTGTGGGCTTCCCATGCCCGCGTCTGTTGTTCAGCCGATTCCACCCGTTCATCCCCGAACACGTGGGGATGGCGGCGGACCAGCTTCCTCGCCACGCTGCGCACTACGTCGTGAAAATCGAAGTGGCCGAGCTCTTCCGCCATTCGGGCGTGGAAGACCACCTGAAACAGCAGATCGCCGAGTTCGTCTCGCAGATCCCCCGGGTCGCCCCGCTCGATGGCCTCGGCTACCTCATAGGCCTCCTCCAGAGTGTGGGGCAGAATACTGTGGAAATCCTGCTCCAGGTCCCAAGGGCAGCCACGCGTCGGGTCACGTAGCTTCGCCATGATCTCCAGCAGTGTATCGATGCTTCCGGCGTTGCTCATGGGGGCGTCAAAGGAGTCGCATGGCCTCTTCCTGGCCGAGCCCCATGACCCGCCGGGCCATGGCCATGGCGTCCTCCACGAACAGCTCCAGATCCTGCCATCGCGCGTCGGGTCCAAGGATGCGTTCACCGCCCTCGGCAATCACCCTTGCGATAGTCACCCGCTCCTCTCCGGCCCCCGGGCTTATCCATTCCGAGGTGACGTATAGGACAGGGCGTTGCTCCCCATCAGGCACGAACGCCATGACGAAGGCGTAGTCGTGACCGTCCCGGCTCGCCACGTCACCCAGAACAACCGCCGACAAATCGCCGATCTGGTACCGACGCCTGGGTACGGCGGTCTCGATCTTAGGCCCTTCCACCGACCGCCATCCTCCTTCTGAAGGTGCTGGACGCCATAGTCTACGCGTATCCCTGACGCGGAAGTCATAGACCGTATCGAGGGATCAGCCGGTCTCTGCGCAGCAAAACGACCCCATGACGGGGAGTCCAGGGAGACTCTGCGGCGGTCACGGCTGAACTGGCTCGGGATTATACCGCTACTGATGTATCACAGAACTAAGCTGGGTCATGGCCCGGCCGGGGTTTCGGCGGGAACTGCGCAAGGCGACTGGTGGAGGCCCGTTGCAGACCCCGGAAGGGGCGGGGGGATTGTCAGACCCAGCGGCGGTCACGGGACGAACGCCCCGCGTCCCGCTATCGGCTCACGGGCAGGCCGAAGCTGCGAATTACAGTGGAAGATCGACAGCCTACACGTCATACTTCAAAGCGTTTCGCCAGAAAGAAGCGCTTTCGAAGACCACACCCTCTACACTTAGACGATGACTACCAAGGACGACCGCCGTATCCGCCGGCTTGCTGCTTTGATTTCCGCACTGTTGTTCATTTGCCTGTCCGCCACCGCGATCGGCGCCTCCATGTCAGGCGCCGACGCAGACCATCTGCTCGAGCAACGCCAGGCCTTCGTGGAGGCCGAGCGAGCGCTCAAGCGCGGTGACCGACGCCAGCATGAAGCCCTGCTCAACGACCTGCACGACTACCCCCTGTACCCCTACCTGCTCTACACCGAGCTCCGGCAGCGAATCGCCCGCGCCGACTCGGACGAGATCAACGACTTTCTGGACACCCATGCCGACACACCGCTGGCGCCGCGACTTCGGCGCGCCTGGCTCAAGGATGCGTATCGCAAGAAACGTTGGGAAGAGGTGATTCAAGCGTACCAGCCGACGACGAATGCGGCCATGCAGTGCAGATACCTGCACGCCCTGCACGAAACCGGTGAGGTGGAGAAAGCCCTCGAACAGGTGCCGAAGCTGTGGCTTGCAAGCTATTCACAACCGCCCGCCTGCGACCCCATCTTCGCGGCATGGCGGAGTGCTGAGCGACTTACTTCCACCCTCGCCTGGGCGCGTATCCGCCTGGCAATGAAAGCCGGTCGCACCGGTCTCGCCCGCTACCTGAGTCGCTACCTCCCGGAGAACGAGCGTTACCTCGTGGACCTATGGCGCCGCGTGAGAAATCATCCGTCCACGGTCCTCAAGCATCGTCTCTTCAGGAACGAGCATCCCATCGTCAACGAGATCCTGGTCTACGGGGTAGCCCGCTGGGCGCGTAGAGCACCGGACAAAGCCGCCCAGGCATGGGGTGACCTGCAGCCCCGATATGCTTTCAGCGACGACCAAGTGGCCGCCGTGCAGCGCGCCATCGGTCTTCGCTATGCGCGACGGGACGACGGAGAGGCGCTGCGATGGCTGGAATCGGTCGATGAACGGTGGGCTGACGACCGGCTTAGAGAAGTGGGCGCAATCACCGCGCTGAGAGACCGTCAGTGGGAGCAGGCGCTCGACTGGATTGACAGGCTCGAGGCCGCCGGGCAGGGCGAGCCGCGCTGGCGTTACTGGCGCGCCCGCAGCCTGACAGAGCTGGGTGAGGGCCGGGCCGCCATGCAAATCCTCTCCGAGTTGGCCGGTCAGCGGAGCTTTTACGGCTTCATGGCCGCGGATCATGCAGACCTCCCCTACTCCTTGAACGAGTCGCCGCTGCCCATCGCCGAGAGCGAAATAGACGACGCAGGCTGGATACCCGGCGTGCGCCGGGCCCGGGAGTTCTTCCTGCTGGGGCGGACGGTGGATGCACGGCGCGAATGGCACCACACCACCCGTTACATGGCACCGCGGCAACTTGCTGCGGCCGCTGCCCTCGCCCATCGCTGGGGCTGGCACGACCGTGCCATACTCACGCTGGGACGCACCGGCCATCTGGACGACCTGGAGCTTCGCTTTCCGCTCGCGTTTCACGAGCCGGTGGTACGCCAGGCGCAACAACAGGCTATCGATCCTGCCTGGGTGTTCGCCGTGATGCGCCAGGAAAGCGCGTTCTCCCCGGACGCCCACTCCCCCGCGGGCGCCATGGGCCTCATGCAGCTCCTACCCCGTACGGCACGTCAGGTGGCGCGCAAGACCAACACCCGTTACCGGAACCATCGCCAGCTCTACAATGCCGATCTGAATATTCGCTTGGGCAGCGCTTACCTGCGCCGACTGCTCGACCAGCTTGACGAGCACCCGGCTCTAGCGACGGCGGCGTATAACGCGGGACCGCACCGCGTGAAGAAATGGCTTCCGGAGAATTCCGACATGCCGTCGGATGTCTGGATCGAATCCGTGCCGTTTCGTGAAACACGGAATTACCTGAAACGCGTCTTCGCCTACACCGCCATCTACGAACAGCGGCTTGGCCAGGAACCCACGCGCCTCACCAAGCGCCTTGCACCCGTGCCGAGCCGCCTGGGGGAGGCTGCGAAGCCAGGCAGCGGCTGACAACCTCCGAAGTGGCTTGTCGGCGAGCCGGGGGGGCCTGGCGCCCATGGCCGAGGATCTTCTGTATGAGGCTCTGGAGCCGCTGGGTGGACAATCCACCAGAGTGCGCTTCACGGGCATCGTCGGGCGCAGTTCCGTGGTCTGGGACGCCAGGGTGATGACGCTCCAACACCATTGCAGGTCGCTGACCCCTCAAGAGCGCCGGGCGGGCGTCAGGCAATTCTTGGCGGTCGGACCCATTCTGGACGGCGCGGCCAGCGTCATTGTTGCACTGAATCTCTCCCGAATCGACGAACCCGCCGTGTTGAAGACCATCATCATGCTGAGGCAATGGAAGCGCTTGAAGCCTGGCCGACATGAATACGGCGAAGCGCACCGCTTTGGTGCATCAGACTGCGCCTGAGGCCGCCGCAACCTCCACAAAGCCCGTCGAAAAACAAGCGCGCAATCAGGTATACTTGCCCGCTACGCGGCGAGCCGGAACTCGAGTCGGAGAGAAATGTGCCTACCGTCAACCTGACCAATGACAACTTCAAAGAGACCGTGGACAAGAGCGATATCGTGCTCGTCGATTTCTGGGCCGAATGGTGCGGCCCTTGCAAGATGTTTGCGCCTATCTTCGAGGAAGTCTCCGAAAAGCACCCCGACATTGTCTTCGGCAAAGTGAACACCGAGGAGGAGCAGCAGCTTGCCACCACGTTCCAGATCCGCTCCATTCCGACGCTGATGATTTTTCGAGAGCAGATAGTCATCTTCGCCCAGCCCGGCATGTTGCCCGCTTCGGCACTGGAAGAGGTCATCGGCAAGGCCCGCGAGCTGGACATGGACCATGTGCGCGCCGAGATCGCGAAGCAGCAGGCAGGCCAGGACGCCTAGCACAGCGAGAACAGGCGCCGATGCAGCGGCCTGCCAAGATAACGTCATAACGTTATAGGGGGGTCCCGCGCCGGCTGCCTCACCCGGCCGGCCGGCAGCGGCGCAACAGGCGCTCCAGGCCTGCACGGGCCTCCACGTAGATGCCGGGATGCTGGCTTTCTCGGGGACCGGCCACGTTGAGAACAGCGATGGCATTCCTTTCCAGCCACCGTTCGGCTGCCCATGTATGCAGACCATCTTCCAGCTTTATCACAAGGCACGCCTTCCCCTTCTGCCTCGCCAGCGCGGCAGTTAAAGCAGTGCCACCGCGTGGCTTGCCCCGAGTGAGAATCAAGGTGCCGTCTGACTCCGCCACGTTCAGGGCAGTACGCGCGGGATAGTGAGGGCTGTCCGTCTCCTGCAGGGGATATCGCACGGGAATTCTTCCATCCTCTGCCCGCCTGCCTTTCGGACACCAACCGCCGCAGGGAATACTGAGGGCGAGAGCAGCATCCAGGGCTGCCCGGTCGACGCCGGTCTGCCCTCCGGATACTATCTTGGCGAGATCGGCCATCGATTCCGGCTGCATGACAAGCCACGGGAAGCCCTGTCATGGCATCTGACCGCACCCCAATTTACCGGGGCCAAATTGTCGACTTTGGAATAGAGACTGTCACCCAACCGGACGGTCACCGGGTTGCCGTGGAGGTTGCCCGCCACCCCGGCGGAGCCGCTGCAGTTGCCCTCGACGCCGAGCACCGGGTCTGCCTGCTGCGCCAGTTCCGTCCGGCGTTCCAGGAGTGGCTGTGGGAACTGCCAGCCGGCAAGGTGGACCCTGGGGAGCAGCCCCTGACCACTGCCAAGCGGGAGTTGCAGGAAGAAGCCGGGCTGACGGCGCTCGAATGGACGGAATTGGGCGCTGTGATCACCTGCCCCGGTTTCTCGGACGAAGTCGTTCACCTATATCTCGCCATGTCCCTGCGTCAGGGCATTGCCAATACCGAACCTGACGAACATATCGAGCGCCATTGGCTGCCCCTTGCTGAGGCCGTGGAACGAATCGACCGCGGCAGCATCCGCGACGCGAAGACGATCGTCGGACTGTTCCGCTGCGCGCATCGCATCGGTCGTTGAACAGTGCCCGCTCAACGGGGTCCCGTGTCATGGGAGGTCACGCCGCACGCCTCGAATCAGTATCAGGCAGCGCTAGCCCGGATCTCTCACCGGGATTCGGAATCTGGGGTCGTCGGGCGCGCAGCTACCGTCTTTGCCGCAGAGCGACCCATTGCGCTCCTTAAAGTGCCAGATCGGCAGGCTGCACGGATAACCTGTTGTAGTGCAGAAACAGGTGTCCCTGGCGCAGGCAGTACCCCAGCCATTTCTGCAGGAAGCGCGTCTGCTCCCATTTCCGTTCCAGCTCAGAGGGGAATCGCCCTCGCCGTCGGCACGGATGAGGGCTGCGTGCCCGGTGACGTCTGGCGTCGCTGACCACTTCCGCCAGCCGCGCGTCGTGATACAGTCGAATCGTGACGTTGGGCTCCACCAATGACTCAGCGCCTGCGGCAAACTCATAGGTCAGGACGACAGTCGTCGTGTACTTGAACCGTTCTACGACCGAGAGATGCAGATCCAGTGATCCGGCCACTCGTGAGACAAAGTCGCCGCGCATCTGGCGCAGAGACGGCGCCAGCCGCAACAGGCGACGAAAGCTGCTGTCCTGAAGCTCCATGAGACTGGCCAGCGTTCTCGGCTGACAGCCCGTCAAATGAATTACCGTCCGATTCAGCGCCATCTGAGAATCTTAGCACAGGCGGCAGGTCCGCCGACCGTCACGCTTCGCGGCGCGACGCCCATCGCCAGACCATGCTCGATGGGCGCTCCACGCCGGTGATGATGTAGCTCAGGGCGTTCAGGTTCCAGACCACCCACGCCATGCGTGTCGCCGCTTCCCGACGACCACAGAAAAGCACCTCATCGCCTTTCTGAAGCGCAAGCGCCGTCGCCGGACGCAGCACGTCTTCACCTGCGCGCCGCAGCAAGAGCGCGATGCAGGGCAGCACCACCGCCCTGTCACGGCTGTCCCGCATAAGGTGCCGCAAGCGCAGATCGAGACCTTCCCGAAGGACGTCCGTCAGGGCCGGAGCAGTCTCCCGCGACACCCGAATCGTCCATATGTTGGGCACAAACGTTCCGACGACAGAGCCGAGCTCGTCCACCAGCTCCCTCGCCCATTCGTTTCTCCTGTGACGCGCCTGACGAAGAAACTGGGTAAGCAGCGGGGTCGTTATGCGTGCGAGGATCTGGCGGGCAATCATGTGGCTGCGTTGCATGATCAGGTCCGGTCGCGCCGCGGCAAAAATGTCATCGTTCGCCCGCCGGTTTTGGCGCGCAACGAAGAAAAGACTGGGATTGAGCTCCCGCGCGGTCATCAACACGGAAAGGTTATTGGCATCGTCGTCTGCACCGGCAACGATACCGACGGCTCGGTCGATGCGCGCTTCGCGCAGGGTTACCGCCTCCGTACCTCTGCCGGTGATGCAGTCCTCGCAGTCGCGCCGCTCCGGATCCTCCTCCACGACGACGGTCTTTATGCCTTCGTAGTCCAGGTAACGCCTGACCGCTCGGCCGAAGCGCCCATAGCCGCAGAGCACCCAAATCCCGCGGGGTGGATAGATGACCGGCTCATGCGCGGTGCCGGGCACGCCAGTGAGCCATTCGTAAAGCACGTGCAAATCGGGTGAATGCAACGCCATCGCCAGTCGTCGCGCGAAGGCGTTGAACGGGTTTACGATGTCGTCGGTACCGAAGGATGCCATGTTCCTGGCCGAGTCGTGGGTCTCTGCACGACAGATTACCTGGATCGCCGGATTGAGGAGCTTGCTGGTGATGGCCACCTGAAGATTCACATGGTCCTGGTCGGTCAGGGCGACGACGCCGGCACACTGGGGGTGCTGCAACCCGCCCTCTATCAAATGGGCCGGGACTGACGCGTCGGCCACGAGTCCGGGCACGAACACGCTCAGATCGGCCATCTTGAGCTCGTTTATCCGCTCACTCCTCACATCGATCACGACGGCTCGTAGTCCGCGCTCGGCCAGAGCCCGGACGAGCAGACCTCCCGTGTCACCATAGCCGCATACCAGGTAGAAGGGCTCGCCCATGCGCGCCACACCGCGCGCAAACCGATTCTCGGTCAGGGCCTGTTGAAATGCGCGGTCCTGAACAAGCGTGAGAATCGTGCCGAGCGCGTAAAACCAGGAAACGACGGTCAGGTAGATGGCGATGATGGTCCATAGGCGCTGGGCGTTGCTGAAAGCGTAGGGGATCTCGCCGAACCCTATGGTCGTCGCCATGTAACTGACGAAATAGAAGGCGTCGAAAATGCGCATGTGCCAGGTCTCGCCCTGCGCATCCACCCCGGGCACGAGCACCAGACCGATGATGGAAATCGCGTACGCCGCAATCAGAACCAGCAGTGGCGCCCGCATGCGACGCAGGACCAGAGCGGTGATGTTGTTCATCGCTACCTTCTCAGCTCCACCGTCTCGATGACCAGCATCACGACCGACGTGATGTTGGCCAACAGGGCCCCGCCCGATAAAGATACGATGCTGGCCATGACGGACGGGGTCAGACCCGAACCATCCACATGCACACTGAAGGCCCATAGAACCGTAGCGACAATGAGCTGAAGGTCGGCCACCAGGCTGGTGGCGAGCAGCAGCGCCCCGATGTGGGTGCGATCGCCAAACTTCAGCACCGTAGCGATGAGATTCACCACCACCGCGGCGAACAGCTCGTAGACGTTGTGGTGGTCGGGGTTATCCAACTCACCCAGGAAAAACCCGAAGTTCAGAGTGAGCGCGAGAATAATGAAAAACGCGAACGCAACCTTCTCTAGGTTCATGTGCCAGTCTCTCCGGACTCATACGAGACGGCCATGTAACCACTCCCTGCGGCCGTGATCAACGGGCACCCCGAAGTGCGGCCGCAACGGGCTGCTTCAACCATCGACCAGCGCTGGCAGCGCGACGTATACGACGTCCGACCGGGATATGAGCTCCGCGCAGTCTCGCCCGGCCTTGCGCCGTGGTGCCCTCCTACACCGCTCCCAAGGCCAGACCACACCCTCTTTGGCGTGCCCGTTCGACAGCACGGCCATTCACCACATGGCCGTCTCGGCCCGCCGCGCCGGACGGCAACGCACTTTATGGCAACTACTCAGCCGATGGACGCTTCCCGGTCAGTAAACGAATGCCCGACGACCCAGGCGGCGAACGCATAGAGTACGATTGCGCTAAGCACGACGAAGGTGAAGCCCAACTGAATGGCAAGCAACGTTGCCAGCACGGCTGCCAGCACCGACGCGCAGCCGTTGACCGCCCAAGCCCAGGGAATCAAGTCCCTTGCGCGGTCGCCCAGGGCTGTCAGAGCCAGCGGGAAAGGCAAGCCCATTAGGAAGGCGAGAGGCGCGATGAGCATCAGCGTCACCATTATCTTCGGCAGGTCGTGCCAGGACATCAGCGCATCGAGGCCGGGCGCCAGGGCAAGCAGGTAGATCAGACTGATACCGGCAATACCCGTGACAGCCGCCAGCAGCAGCCCTCGCCAGGCACCGGACCGGCCCTCTCGCTGCGCATAGCGGCTCCCGAGCCCGGCGAAGATCAGGAATCCGGCCAGCACCACGCTCACCGCATAGACCGGATGGCTCAGGAACAGCACGAACCTCTGGATGAAGGCAATCTCAACGAACAAAAAGGCAAGCCCTATGGCCATGAAGTAGAAGAATACTCTCCACTTGGTGCCTGCAGGCACGCTCGAAATCCGGCGGCGGCTCCGTATCCAGACAGGCAGCAGGATCAGCAGCGCGCTGGCCGCCACTGCCTGCAAGAGGGTCACCACGAGAACCAGATAACCCGAGTCGAGCAACGCCATGCCGCCCTGCTGACGCAGGTCCAGCAACTCAGGCAGGGACGACCAGCGGAAGAAGTTGAAGTAGTACGGCCGATCGTCGGTGGCCGGTCGAATATCGAACTTGTAGCTGTCGAGAAACTCGGCGGGGGCGTGCTCCAGCACGGCCTGTGCCCCCAGAAAGAACAATGGCTTCGCCAACACGTTGCGCCGATTCGCTTCCCCGGGCCGGATCCCGGGCACATACACCAGATCGAAGGCCCGCTCGGTGCAGAACTGCCTGACCGCTGCTACGGCTTGCGGGCTGAACTCACCGTTGCTGACCAGCACCGTGCTTGTGCTCCAGCCGCGCACCCATGCCAGTCGGCGCTCCGGATCCTCCACCCCGGACAGCCGCAAGGCCGCCGCCGCCGTTGCGAACAGCTTGAGTCCGTCGCGCGGCGGCAGCTTGACCCATCGGGTGATAGCCAGCAGCCCGCCCGGCCTGAGTCGGCTGACGTACTCCTGAAGCGCCTCGACCGTGTAAAGATAACTCTCGCTCAGGGCATACAACCCGGCGGAAGACGCGCCGAAAGAATCCAGCAGAGCGACCTGGATGAGGTCGTAACCCCGCTCGCTACCCGCCACGAATCCGCGCGCCTCCTGCGCGAAAACGCGCACTTCCTGGCGGTCGTAGAGCCGACCGGCATACTCCCCATAGTCATCCCTCACCAACGCCACCATCTGGGGATTCACCTCCACGGCGTCAATCTCGCCGGCGCCGTGGTAGATCCCCTGCAGCACATCGGCTCCGCCTCCTGCCCCGAGAACCAGAACCCGCGGCCTGTTGAGGATTTGATAGGGCAGTGCCGAGGTGAGGTCACCGAGGTACGCCAGGCGTGAAATGTCCCCGTCGAATCGCGTGATTACGCTCAGAGCTTCCGCGTCCGTGAAGACACCGAGCTGCGCAGGTGGCTCGATGGTGCTGTTGAGGCTCAGACCCGGCGCATGTCGGTACGGCACGAGGGGACTGCGTACCACGGACAGCAGCCCCAGGGGGCTTGATTTCTCTTCCACCAGCTCCGAACCGCCGACTCTCAGAGCATGGCTCAAACCCTTGTAGGGGGACGGCTGAAGCGAGACGCCACGGCCCGCCAGCCCGGCCAGCACCAGGATCGACACGCTCGCCGCCCCGACCACTGCCCGGCGACGCCGAACCGAGCCGCCCGCTGTCAGCAGCGCGGCAGCGACAGCGCCGCTGGCACCGATGACCATGAGAAGCTGCCCTGGCTTCAGCACATAGAGCAGCGCGATCACGCCGAGACTGCCCAGGCCGGCACCGATCAAGTCGTAGCCGTAGGCGCGCGGTATCAGCTTGGAGAAACTGTAGAAGCTGAGCCCAAGGCAGTTGGCAGCAAAAAAAAAGGGCACCGCCAGCACCAGGTAGACCAGCGCCAGCCACATGGGCTGAGCCGGGTCCCAGAGAAGCTCCAGGGGGTTGAACGGCAGCACCTGGACAAGGAGAAAAGAGGTCACCGCGGTAACCCCGAAGAGCAGTGCATTAACGGCAAAAACCGTGACGAAGCGCCGTTGCAGGACCTCAGCGCTAAGCGCGAGGAACGCACCGCTCGCGCCGTAACCCAGCAGCGCGAGACTGATTACCATGTGCGCGAAGTGGTGCCACTGCACAATGGAGAATAATCGAATGAGCAGCACCTCGTAGGCGAGAGCTGCCGCGGAGATTACCGCAATGGCAACATAGGGAGGCGAGGCGGCGCGCGCCCCGGACGGCGACCCGGCAACTGCCTCAACCGTCATCAGTGCTCGCCGGTCAGCGGAACAAATCTGACCGGAAGCACCTGACTTGTTGTCACCGCGCCCTGCTCGTCTTTCTCGACGATCATCAGGTACTGGGTGAGAAAACGACCTCCCACGGGAATCAGCATGCGGCCACCCCGCTTGAGCTGCCGAATCAGCGGCGGGGGCACATGACCCGCCGCGGCGGTGACCATGATGCCGTCGAACGGGGCGTGCTCCTCCCAGCCGTAGTAGCCGTCCGCCACGCGGCTCTCGATGTTGTCGTACTTCAGGCGCGCCAGACGCCCGGCAGCCTGCTCGCCAAGGGGCGCAATGACCTCGACGGTGTAGACCTTGCGTACAAGCTCACCGAGAACTGCCGCCTGATAACCCGAACCTGTGCCAACCTCAAGAACGACGTCCTCTGCGTCCACATCCAGCAAATCCGTCATCAGGGCGACGATATACGGCTGCGAAATCGTCTGGCCGTGTCCGATGGGCAGCGGGCGGTTGAGGTAGGCGAGGGGTTTCATCCGCTCCGGCACGAACTCGTGCCTTGGGACCCTGCCCATAACCGCCATGACCGACTCGCTCATGGCCTCGCCACCCGTGTCCAGCGGGGTAGTCGCAGCCATATCGCGAATCGCAGCGAGCATCTCCTGCCGTTGCTCCACCCAGGCGTCTTCCGCGGCCCGAGCGCCTTGGGGCAGCGGCAGGGCAAACACAAGCAGGAGCGATAAGAAGCGGCGGGTCAACGCCGGCCGTCGAGGCCATCGGCGGCCCTTGCTGAAACGCGGCGAAGCGAGTCCGTTGAACACCGTGGCACACCTATGCCGCCCGAGCACGCGGCGTCGGCCTGAATCAGAACTGTCCGTCTGGACGCGCGAGCGGGCTGGTCGAGTTTTGACGTCTACGCCGAGAATATGCCACAGGGGACCGTTCAGATCGATGCGAAGCCATCGGCGTAGGCTTACCTCGCCGCTGATTCAGGTGCCCTTTGCAAGTGCCGGCGGGTCCTTGGAAGAAAAATGGGCACAGGGCCTCACGGCCCTGTGCCCATCGGTTGTCAGTTCGCGCATCAGCCACTGACGAGAAGCCGCGGGCCCGTTGGCCCGCCCACCGGGGACTATTGCTCAGTTGGCGCCGGTGCCCAGGGGTTTGCGGCCCCGTATCCAGGCATCATGCCCGGCCCCATAGCCGGCCCCATAGCCGGTCCCATGCCCGGCCCCATGCCCGGCCCCATGCCCCAGGGCTGCTGCGGCATTGTGCCGGGGCTCTGTGAGCGGGCGGCGGCCCACTGGCGCTCGAAGGCCTGCTTGCGCGCTTCGCGGCGAGCTTTGAAGTATTCCCGCCGACCCGGCCCGCCAGGCAAGTTACGCTGGGTATAGGCATCCACCTCCTGCAGGCGCTTGTTTACCGCCTCGTCCATGCTCTCGCGGGTGGGTACCGGCGGAGCTGTCGGCGCCTGGGGCGCGCCGTAAGGCGCTGCCATGGGAGACGGGGCCGCCGCTGGTGCCTTCGCAGACTGGTCGGGTGCGCCTGTGGCGCCCGGACCCGCCCAGCCCGGCATGGTGCCGGGTGCGGGGAACGGGGGATAGGCTCCGGGACCGGCAAATCCCGGCGCCGCGTAAGGGCCATACGGCATCCCTCGACCGACGTTGTAGCCGTACGGCATGGCGGGGACCGCGAACGGGCTGCCAAGGGCAGCGGGTGCCGCCTGCGGCTGCTCTCCCGCGGCAGGCGCCTGCTGCTCCTCGGCCTGGGCATCCATGACGCCCAGCGCGAGCAACGCCCCCGCCAGTAAGAACGATTTGGTATAAGCTGTTGACATGGCACTATCCCCTTTGGGTTGCAGGTTGTTCAATGCCTACGGCGAGCTGGCTGCCGACCGGCGGCAGCTGTAGGGCTCTCCGGATCACACCTGGCACGGTCTTGGCCACGGCCCGGTTTCGAGGCATAGACCGCGCGGCCGGCGTGACCGTGAAAGGCAATCGCGAGGCAGACCTTGGTTTCGAAGCACGACAGCCGTCAACCAGTATATTAGATTGTGCTAATTTTTTAAACATCCAGGAATCGCGAAGGCCGAGACGGATGCATTGCCGCCCACCCAAGACAGGTGTAGGCGCTCCCGGGCAGATGCTCTCACGCTGGTTCCCCACCATCCCCCCTCACCCATGACGCCGAAGCGCTTCGGGCTCGCCTTAGGCAGTGGCGCCGCCCGTGGATGGGCGCACATCGGTCTGCTGCGCGAGCTGCTGAGCGCCGGTATTCAGCCGCACGTCGTCTGCGGCACATCCATCGGGGCTCTGGTGGGAGCAGCTTACGTCAACGACTCCCTGGATGCCCTGGAAGACTGGGTCAAGCACCTCACGCGTCGCGACATCGTTCGCTACATGGACATTGAGCTGTTCGGACGCGGTGGTCTGGCTACCATGGAGCGGCTGCTGGATTTTCTCCGCACCCTGCTCGGCGATGTCCAGGTGGAGCAACTGCAAAAGACATTTGCGGCTGTCGCCACCGACATCCGGAGCGGACGCGAAGTGTGGCTGCAACACGGCAGCCTGCTGGATGCCGTCCGCGCCTCTGCGGCACTGCCCGGGCTCTTTACCCCGGTGCGACACGGTGACCAGTGGTTGGTGGACGGCGGCCTGGTAAATCCCGTCCCGGTATCCGTCTGCCGTGCCCTGGGGGCCGACATCGTCATTGCGGCCGACCTGAACACCGGCCTGATGGGCAAGCACAGCGCCGCCCGAGACCGGATTCCGGAGAGCGACGAAGCTGCCTTACCCAGTGCCCCGGGCGGACTTGCCGGGCAGATCACCGCGAGCCTGCGGCGGGGAACAGACTCGCTCATCGGCCAGCTGCGCCGGACTCACCCGGAGATGCCACACTTGTTCGAGGTGCTGGCCGGCTCTCTGAATGTCATGCAGGACCGGATCACGCGCAGCCGAATGGCAGGCGACCCTCCCGACATTCTGCTGATGCCCCGCCTGAGACATCTGGCACTGCTGGAGTTTGACCGGGCGACCGAGGCCATAGAGGAAGGAAGACAAAGCGTCGCACGCATGCTGCCCGCCATCGAGTTTCTCCTGGCGTCGCTGGACTCGCCGGGTGAACCTCCACGATGAGCGCCGTGCTCGCCACCGGTCGACCACCCGATGGCGATGCGCTTACCCTGCACGAATCCACACTGGCGTCAGCTCACTCGATGCGCATGCACTCGAACAGATACTGCTCGACACAACTGCGGCTGTCGCCATGAAATGCGGTGAACTCGATCCCGATGACGAACAGCTCGCCGGGAACGCGCTGGGACCAGACGACCCGCCCGATGGCCTGGACCATGGCAGGAGCCCGACCGGGAGTGGCGAGGTCGAAGCGTAAGCCCACCGCTTTGCCGGGCTTTATCTGGCCTTCCGGAAAGACATGCAACCCGTTCTCCACATCAATGCGCAGGGCGACTCCCCCCCGCGACAGGTTGAGCAGGTCGGCCTTGCCGGATTCACCGTTCTCGCCCACCAGGCGAGCTTCGAGCTGCATCTCGACCCGCGGAAAAACGCGCCGGTCTTCGCCCGACCTTGCAGACTCAGCGCTACTCGACGAGCTTTGGGAGCCTGAGATACGCGCTTTCACTTCGCCAGGTTTCCGCATGGGTCAGCTCCGTGGGTGGGCCCGATCGGGGCAAGCGACCCGCAACTCCCGGCATGCTCGAGCCTTGACCTGCACGACTGCTCGCTGGCTCTCAAGGCAGGGAAAGGGAAACCGGCGAAACAGCATGCGCGACTAGCCCGGATTTCTCACCAGGATTCGGAATCTTGGGTCGCTCTGGCAAAGCAGATTGGCCGATCGCTCGCAGAGGCATAGCTGTAGCTATGGGTGAGGCGGAAAGTGATAAAGGTCCCGCGGACCTTTATCCCGCCGAACGGGTTGCCCAAGGATGGGCAACCCTGGACCATCCAGCGTAGCGGGAAAGCGAAGCTTGGATGGAAGAGGGATCGGTCAAGATGCAAAGCCAGAGTGGGCCAAGAACCGAATAGGACAGGCTGGTCGTAAGGAATACAGGCTCGGTGAAGCCAACGTGTTGAGTTTGCCAACATAATCTGCGATCCGAGGTCCGCCTGGTGAGAAATCCGGGCTAGAGTTGCGAGCAGCCGCATCGGCCGAGCGGTGGTCGGTCCGACACGGTCTGCTGCCCTGACACTAAGTCGGCACGGGATAGAGTCGGCTTGAATGCCCCCGGGCCCGACGTGCCAACTGGGGAAAGACCCACCAGGAGCGTCCCTCGCACTCCGCCAGGAGTTCTTCCGCGCCCGCAGGCAGACGCATGCCGAAGCGCGGGGCACCGGCAAAAGGGCCGGGCGCCAAAATATCCGCGACCTGGCGACTCACTCAGGCTGCGGGATTAGGCGCATGGTGCAGGCCCTAGCGCGCGTATATGAGTGCTAGCGATGCTCACCGGAAGCCGGGGTGTAATTGTCCAGCACCCAAACGTAGTTGGCACGCTCGAACACCGATGGGTCACCCACCCGGCTCTGGCTAACCAGACCTTTGATCTCGCCGACGGAGGCGTAGCGCTTCTCCTCCAGCCAGCGTTCCAGCCCTGCTCTCAGCTCCGCAAGGTAGTCCGGGCCACGCTTGAGCAGGACGCTGCAAAGATGCGTGACATCGGCACCCGCAAGCAGCATCTTCACCACGTCCTCGACCGTGTGAATGCCCCCGGTCGCGGCCATGGAGACGCTGACCCGCTCGTGCAATATGGCGATCCAACGCATGGCGAGCAGCACCTCGTGGGAGTCAGACAGGTGCAGCCGCGGCGAGACCTGCAGGGAATCCAAGTCGATGTCGGGCTGGTAGAAGCGGTTGAACAACACCACACCATCCGCGCCCTCTCGAGCCAGTCCACCGATCAGGTGAGGTATGGCGCTGAACTGGGGGGAAAGCTTCACGGTGATCGGGATCCCCACGCACCGGTGCAGCTCTCTCACCAGTTCCAGGTATCGCCCTTCGACATCCGCAGCCGATTGCCCGGGACCCGCGGCGAGGTAGTAGGCATTCAATTCCAGTGCGTCGGCACCCGCCTGCTCGAGGGCGGTGCTGTGATCCAGCCAGCCTTGCATAGAAACGCCGTTAAGGCTCGCGATGATCGGGATTTCAAGACTCCCCTTCAACGCGGCAAGCTGCTCCAGGTACTGGTCCTGCCCGCGCTGGTAGCCGTCGTGCAGGGGTAGGAAGCTGCCCGCCTCCGCATGACCGGTTTCCTGGTGGATCAGGAAACGCGTCATCAGTTCCTCTTCCGGGTAAAGCTCCTCTTCAAAAAGGGAGTACATGACGATGGCCGCCGCCCCGGCGTCCTCGAGCCGGCGACAGACGTCAAGACTGCGTGACAAAGGGGAGGCCGACGGCACCAGCGGGCTGTCAAGCTCCAGACCCAGGTAGTTGGTCCTCAGATCTACCTTGCTCATGCTCAACCCCCTGTCTCGTGCGCGGTAGACCCGTCCTATGATACGTCAAGGGCGGGCGCAGAAGGATCACGGCATGCCCAGGGGGACGCGGACGCCGGTCTGGGTTTGCCCGCGCCGTTGCGGTCACGCGCGGGGCCGCCTGCGAGCGTCGCGACACGCTCGCAAGGTGGGATCAGGAGCGTACGGGCGCCAGAAGAATCGAGTCCGCCGTCATTCCGGGGGGCTTCGGAAGCCCCATCAGGTGCAGCACGGTAGGCGCGATGTTAGCGAGCCCGGCGCCTACGCCGAGGCGCCAGGGCACCTCGTCCACCACCAGACAGGGGACCGGGTACACCGAGTGCTGGGTCTGCGGCGTGCCGGTCGCCGGATCCACCATCTCGTCGCAATTACCATGGTCAGCGGTCAACAGGACCGAATAATCCTCTGCCACAGCCGCGTCCAGCAGGCGTCCCACCTCACGGTCGAGGGTCTCGACGGCTTTGATGATGGCTTCCCGTACCGCGGTGTGCCCCACCATGTCCCCGTTGGCGAAGTTGACGATGACAAATGCGTATTTGCCGCTGCGCAAGGCGTCGATGGTGGCCTGAGCCACCTCGGGCGCACTCATCTCCGGCTGGAGATCATAGGTCGCCACCTTCGGCGAAGGTATGATCACCCGGTCCTCGCCCGGAAACTCGTCACCCCGGCCACCGTTGAAGAAAAAGGTCACGTGCGCGTATTTCTCGGTTTCCGCGCAGTGAAACTGTTTCAGACTGGCATCACTGAGCACCTGCGCCAGCGTGATCTCAGGCTTGTCGTGTTCGAAGGCGTAGGGCAAGTGGTACCACTCGTCGTACACGGTCATGCACGTGACGGGTACCGGCTCGAAAGCGCCGCGGTCGAAACCGTCGAAGTGGCTGTTCTTGAACAACGCGGAGACCATCTGCCGTGGCCGGTCCTTGCGGAAGTTGAAGTGGAGAACGGCGTCGCCGGTCTGGATGCTCGTATGCCCCGGCAGCACCGTGGGCTGAATGAACTCGTCGCCTTCGTCTCGCTCATAGGCCTGCAGGATGGCCTCTCTGGCGGAATCCGCCGTGTAGCCCTCGGCGCGCACCAGAGCCCGCCACGCCTTCTCTGTCCTGTCCCAGCGTGAATCCCGATCCATCGCGTAGTAACGGCCGGTCACCGTGCCGATCGCGCCTTTTGCCGCCGCCAGGGCGTTCTCCACCGCTCCCAGATATTCGAGTGCAAACCGAGGGGGCGTATCCCGGCCGTCCGTGATGACGTGCACCAGGGGGCGGGCCCGACACCGTTTGGCGAGTCTCACCAGGGCGAGCAGATGGTCCACGTGGGAGTGCACACCGCCATCCGACACCAGTCCCATCAGGTGTATCGGCCTGTCAGCGTCGGCCGCTCGCTTCATCGCCGCCAGCAGCACCTTGTTTTCGAAAAAACTCCCATCTGCGATGGCATCGTTAATCTTCACCAGATCCTGCCGGACCACTGAGCCACAGCCCAGGGTCATGTGACCCACCTCCGAGTTTCCCATCTGGCCATCCGGGACGCCGACGGCAAGACCGGATGCTTGCAGGACCGTGTGGGGGTAGTTGGCGAAGTACTTGTCCAGGCGCGGCGTCTTGGCCTCAACGATGCCGTTCTGCTGTTTGCTCGGGTTGGCGCCGAAACCGTCCAGAATGATCAGTAGAACCGGGCGTCGCGGCGCTCCGTGGTCGTCTTTCATGTCGATGTCCCGGGAGTGATGAGGTCGTCTAGTAGACCCGCCGTACCGCTGACGGGCCGTTGAGGATCTACGCGGCTGCTGAGCCAGTCTAGCGCAGAATTCGCGCAAAGTTACTACCGGAATAGGAACTCGCGACCCGGTCTTCAGTTCCCCGTCCGAGCCCCGGCCACCCGCCTCCGTTCGCGCCTGTACGTTCCTGCAGGCGCAGTGCAACGTGAGCGGCCGGGCGCGACCACACGTATCTTCTGACGGCGGGCGTTGAGAACCCCGGGCAAACCATAGCCGCAGGGTGACAGGCGCCCCTCCGGCCGCGCCAAAGGGCAAATACGCCGGGCGGAGCGCCGAGCGAGTTTACCGGAGCCAAACATCATCGCAGCTCGGTCCTCGGTGCAACAGAGAAGTAGCCGCCGAAACACCTGTTGGACGATACTCGAAGGCCCACAACGGTGGACGAGAGTGAGCATTCGGCCGGAGCGTTCGCTCCACTGCTTCACGGCGGGCCCGCCCGGCCCGCCGAGGGAAACCGGTCGATGCACCGGTCGCCGTCTATACCGCCGAGCCGACGTCCTGATCAGACCTGCACGTAACCCGATTCCGAGCAGCCATGCAAGAGTCCGTCACCGTGGTTTCGACGCTGGCGGAGAACTACACCGGGCAGAACTGGCGCAGGTAGGTGGGGATACAACCCTTGTCCCTTTCTACTTTCTCGAACTCGCGGATTGCCTCCAGATGGGTTGCACCCATCTGCTCCACCAGCTTCAGCAACTCACCGAACCGGTTACCATCGGGAAGCTTCGACAGGGCTGCGATACCGGCTTGCCACTCCTCCTGATCGATGGACTGCCGAAGCGTCAGGAACCCGTCGAGCTCATTCAGTTCTTTGAGGTAGAGGGACATGATGTATTCGCCTAGATGAATCGAGTGTGGTATTAATGTCAGTTGTTTCGGCTGGCGGTCAAATGCCTTTAGCAACAGACTCCAATGGGAGATAGTCTACACAGTTTATACCACAAATCGCCACATTGGTTGCAAAAATACAACGGTGCCGTATGAAAGTCGGGAATTGACTAAGTCCATGGCCAACCTGCCCCCAAGAGAACAACAGATAATCCGTGTGCACAGCGCCCTCATCCACCGGGTCGTGAGCGCCTGTCATGACCCGAACCAGACGCCGGGGCTGGAGGAAATTCTACGAGCGTCCGAGGCGAACGGATGGCAGGCGCTCGTGAGCGCCACCCGCCAAATCCTGGCCGGGAGGCGAGATCCCGGTTTGCTGGAAGGTTTGGATGAGGAGGACCGGGTCGTCGTATCGGCCATCCTGCGGGGGCTCGAAGACGCTTCCACCCTCCCAGAGCCAGGCATGGCGGGCGATCCCACGGCGGCCGCTCCCGGCCTGGCGGCCATGGTCCATGCGGCCGGCCGTGGCGACAGCGGGGCCCTTCAGCTGATCGCCGGCATCGCCGAGCAAATGAGCCGAGTCGGTGGCGACATGACCCGGCTCGCCGCAATCATCCGCCCGCTGGTGAACGGTGAAAGAGACCCGGACATCCTCTGTAAGGATATGGGCCCCCAGGGGCGGAGCCTGGTCGTCTCCATCCTCGATGAGCTAGGCAGGCTCCGGCCACAATGAGGCCTTAACGAAGGCCTTTTGATGTGCGAAGCCCTCGCAGTAGAATGGCCTGGCGCACTACGGCTCACCATCGACCGACGGACGGAGGAACCCGTTAATGGCTGTAACACCATCGACCATGCTGAAGCTCGGTACGAGCGCCCCCGATTTTCACCTGGCCGACGCCGTAAGCGGGAGCACTGTGAGCCTGGCGGATTTCGGCGACAAGCCCGTCCTCGTGGTCGCGTTCATGTGCAACCACTGCCCCTACGTAAAGCACCTGAGGAAGAGCCTGGCGGACTTCGGGCGGGACGTGCAGGCGAAGGGTGGCGCCATGGTCGGCATCAGCGCTAATGACGTATCGACGCATCCCCAGGATGGGCCGCAGAAAATGGCACTGGAGGCCAGGGACGCCGGCTACAGCTTTCCCTACCTTTACGACGAAACCCAGGACGTGGCCAAGGCTTACCAAGCCGCGTGTACACCCGACTTCTATGTATTCGACGGACAGCGCAAGTTGGTGTATCGCGGTCAGTTCGACGACAGCCGACCGGGCAACAATTTGCCAGTCACCGGCGCCGACCTTCGCGCTGCCGTCGATGCCGTGCTCGAAGGACGGGAACTGTCTGCAGAGCAGACACCGAGTGTTGGTTGCAACATCAAATGGAAGTCCGGTAATGAGCCCGACTACTACGGGTAGGCGCCCGCCCGAGCAAGACACTCCGGACATGGTGCCATGACGAAGCGATTGTATTTCATGCTCCCCGACACGGAGACATGCCGTGTTATCGTCGACGAGCTGCAAGAGGCCGGCGTGACCCAGCGACACCTGCATGCGGTCGCCGGCATGGGCATCGAACTGGAGGGATTACCGAAGGCAACCGCCTGGCAGAAGACCGAATTCGCCCATGGCCTGGAGGCGGGTATAGGACTCGGCGGCGTCGCGGGCTTTCTCGGCGGCCTGCTCGCGGTAACCTTTCCGCCCGCGGGACTGGTGCTGGGGGGTAGCGCCATTATCGCCGGCACGCTTGCCGGCGCAGGCTTCGGTGCCCTGGTTTCAGGTCTGATTGCCAAGGATATGCCCAGTCATGAGCTCGAAGCCTACGAACGGGGCATCGCGCAAGGCAAGATCCTGCTGCTGGTGGATGTCCCCAGAGCCAGGGTTGACGAGTTTGCGGAACTCATCCGCTCGCATCACCCGGAGGCGGAAATAAAAGTCGCCGCGTCGCCCCGCAAGTCCCAGTAACCCGTCACAGAATACAAGCGGTTCATGGCCCGGCCGAGGTTTCGGCGGGAATCGCGCAAGGAGACTGGTGGAGACCCGTTGCAGACCCCGGAAAGGACGGGCTGGGTCGTCAGAGCCAGCGGCGGTCGAGAGACGACCGCCCCGAGCGCCAGCACAGGGCCCAAGCTCGCTTCGCTGTCCTGCTTCGGTCAGTGGCCCTGGGCACGCCTTCCATGGCATTTCCGCTCGCGAGGCCCAGGGTCTGCAACGAAACTGGCCGAAACTCGGAGCCTGGAGCGAATCCCGCCGAAACCCTGGCAACCGATAATTCGACTCAATTACCTGACATTTTGCTGGTTCTCCGGGGGCTTCTGTCTTTGGCCTTGTTCGCGACCCATCCGGTATACTCCCGGGCAACTCATTCACCGCGTCAACCGTGAAGCCCGCACCGGAGCCGATCATGAAGCGATTCCTAACGACGACCCTGCTGGCCAGCCTGATGGCGGTTCCTGCCCTGGCAGACGACCTGGAGAGCCGCGCTGCGGCGAGCCGCGAGGCATCTGGCAAGCTGCTCAAAGCACTCAAGGCCGAAGTGGAAAAAGCAGTCCAGACGGGAGGCCCCCTGCACGCGGTATCCGTATGCAATGAGAAAGCCCCGCAAATCACCCGCCAGGTCTCGCTGCAGGCCGGCTGGGACGTGGGCCGGACCAGCCTCAAGCACCGCAACCCGAAGAACGCCCCCGATGCCTGGGAGCAGAAGGTCCTGGAGGACTTCGAGCGCCGCAAGGCGGCTGGAGAGAGCCTCAAGACCATGGAGCATTACGCAGTTGTCGAAGAACAGGGAAAGGAGCACTTCCGCTACATGAAGGCGATCCCGCTATTCGGTGTCTGCGTCAACTGCCATGGCTCGAAGATCAGACCCGACCTGTCCGAGAAGATCTACAAACTCTACCCGGACGACAAGGCCCGAGGCTACAATCCCGGCGACCTGCGCGGTGCCCTCACTGTGACGCAGCCCATGTGAAGCACCGATGGACCGGGATAGCCGAGACCGGTGTTCCACCATCGAGATGGGTTTTGCCGGGGCCGTTGAGGAGTGAGCCGGCTGTTTCTCCTGCTGGGCGCCGCGAATGGCTTTCTGGCCGTCGCTTTCGGCGCCTTTGGCGCACATGGGCTTGAGGCCCGGCTTAGCGCCGAGCAACTTGCCGTTTATGGAATCGGCGTTGAGTATCACACGACTCACGCGCTCGGTTTGCTGGCGGTTGGCATTATCGCGCACTGGCTACCAAACGCCGCG
>JASJBY010000090.1 GCA_030066245.1 Gammaproteobacteria bacterium | reverse complement strand
CCCGCGCCGCAACGTCCGCGCGTCTCCCGGCCAATGCGGTTGGTTCACCGCAGGTTAATCGCCCACGCATGGACGGCTATCCTCACTCGAACACCAGGGCTTCGCCGGGGCTGTAGTTGAAAGTGATCTCCTCGCCCGAGCGAATCCGCCTGATGGCGTACAGGTCGTAGCCATCGAACTCGGCGTTCGGCTTGACCGCGTGATTCAGGTAACGGAGCAGATTCATGCCCCGCCGTCCTTCCAGCACGGAGCCGTCGTCATCCTGTATCCACAGGACATACTTGCCGTTGCGCTTCGCCAGCGGTCCTTCGTAGGTGCCGATGTGCGTTCCCCGCCCGATGGGCCTGCGCGCGAATAGACCTCGCCCATGTATCGGCGACGGGGCAACGTAGACCATTGTCTTGAGTTCCATTCAGGGCTTCCCGCTTCGATGAAAGCTGGCCGCAGCGGTGGCGGCGAGCGGTAAGTTACCAGACCACGAGAACCGCTGCCATACGCGCGCTGTCGTGCCTAGGACTCACCTCGTTCGACACGCAGCTTCTCCACTGAGCGGTCCGTGGCCTCCTCCACGGTAAAGCGGTAACCCTGCTCGGAGATGAACTCGCCTTGCTTCGGTATCCGCCGCAGGCGGGCCGTGACGAAGCCCCCTATGGTATGAAAGTCGGTGGCCGGCAGATTTGTCCCGAGCACTTCGTTGACCTCGGAGATGGGCAACCGGGAATCCATCAGGTAGACCTCCTCGTCCAGCGTCTCGAAAATCCGTTTGCGCCGGGGCAAATACTCCTCGAAGTCGTAGCCCACGTCGATCTCGCCCACGACTTCCTCGAGGACATCCTCCATGGTGATCATTCCCACCGCGGAGCCGAACTCATCCACCACTATCGCCATATGGTCGTCACGCTGGCGGAGCGTGGGCAGCAGTTCGTCAATGGTCTGGTACGGGGAAACGTACAACGCCGGCTTCATCAGCTCCGGCAACCCTTTCTTGGGCAAATCGGCATCCATCAAATCCCATGTGGTCAACGTGACGACGCCGATGACATTGCTGGTGTTGCCCACATACACGGGCAGACGATTGTAGCCCCGGCGCCGCACCAGCATGACGGCCGCCTTGGTGCTGCGGTCTCGACTGATGGCCGTCATCTCCGCCACCGGAATCATCGCTTCGCCCACCGTGGTCTCGGCGAAGCGGATGACCCGCCGGATGCGGCCGCGGTCGAAGGCGTTTACATCCGAGGTTCGTTCCGCCATCTCGACGACGGCGCGAATCTGCTCGCGGGTGATGAACACATTCTGCTCCGTCCTGCCACTGCCGGCGAGACGTGCGGCCAAACGGGCCACGCGCGAGAAAACGAAGATAACGGGGTAGAAGAGAATGGAGAAGAAGCGCAACGGATAGACGACCACCGGCGCGATTCGGTCGGACTCCTGCTGGTACACGCTCTTCGGCACGATCTCACCGAGAATCAGAAACACCGGCGTGAAGACCAGAAAAGCGTACAGGTCGCCCATCGGTCCAAACGCCCTGATCATCAGCATGGTGCCAACGGTAGTGAGCGCCACGGTGGAAATGTTGGTGCCCACCAGCGTGGTCCCGAGCAGCACGTCTGGCGTCTTGAACAGCTTCAGAACGAGCAGCGCGCCTTTGCCGCCTTGATTCGCCTGATGATGGAGCTTGAGCTTGTCCGAGTTCACCAGCGCTATCTCCGAGCCCGAGAAGAACCCCTTCAGAATCAGCAGCACCAGCAGGGAGAGCAGGATGAGCAATAAGTCGAGCATCTGGCCGTCCCTCAGGTATTCCTCTTCCGCCCCGATACTGCTGCACCCGGGGTCTTGGTGCCCTGCCCCTCGCCCCGCGACACGCTGGCCCCGGGCGCCTGCTCGCCGCCGCCGGCATCCTCGCTGGTCGACGCCTGCGCGGCGACACCGGCCTCCTCGAGCGGCAGCTCTGAGCTAGCCTCCTCCGCGGCCTCTTCCAGCGCCGCCCCTCTGGCGACCCGCACCCGCTCGATTCGGTGAGCCTCCATCTCCAGCACGGTCATGACGATACCCTCTACCGTCACCTGGTCAGCCACCCTCGGAAGACGGTCCAGATGACGGAAAGCCACGCCACCGATGGTGGTCATCCGGGGGTCCTCGATGCCGAAATTGGTCAGATTATTGAAGTCCGTGAGTTTCATGTCTCCCGGCACTTCGTAATAGTTCTCGTCGCGCTCGCGGTAGTGCTCCGCACCCCGTACCTCCCCGGAAATCTGGCCGAAGATGAATGTTAAGACGTCCTTCATGGTGACGAAGCCCTCGACTCCGCCGAACTCGTTCAGGACGGCTGCCGCTCGGGCATTGTTGGCCTGGAAGAAATCGAACATTTCGTCCACCTGCTTGGTGAGCGGCACCACCACCGGCGGATGCATAATGTCCTCCGGCGTGAGTCCGGCCAAATCCACCTTGTCGAGAACCAGCCTCATGATGTCCTCGGCATGCAGGAATCCCACCAGATTGTCCCGTGTCCCGCGGTATACGGGAACCCGCGGATGACGCACAGCCCGAAACCGCTCCACCATCTCCGGGACGCTGAGCTCCACGGTGAGAAAGCTGGTGCGGGTCCGCGGAGTCATAATCTCCACCACCTCGGTCTCGCCGGCCTCCAGGAGATTGTGAATCAGCGCCCGCTCCGTCGCGTTGAGCTCCCCTTCCCGCGCCACCTCTTCCACGAGGGAACGGAACTCGTCCACCTGCAGGATATTCTCGGCCGCCTTGCGCTCACCGACGATCCAAGTCGTGACGCGATCGGCGATACCACGAATCGCCCAGCGCAGGGGACTGACGAAGCGGACCCACCAGAACATGGGACCCGCGACTATCCCCGCGCTTATGCGCACCGGGTTGGATACAGCGATCGTCTTCGGCGTCACCTCCCCGAAAAGGAGGATGAGCGGCACCATGACCAGCAGGTTAATCCAGCCTGCCTGATCCGTGCCGTAGAGGATGACCAGAATGCCGGTCATGTTGGCGGCGGCAGCAATGTTGACCAGTTCGTTGCCGGACAGAATGGATATGATCAGGCGCCTGGGTTGGTCAAGCAGCGCGTGCAGCGTCTCGGAGTGCCGGTGCCTTTCCCGGCGCAGCTTCTGCAGATCCAGTCGCGACAGTGAGAACAGTGCGGTCTCGGAGCCGGAGAAGAACGCAGACCCCGCAAACAGCAGCGCCTGGAGTGACAATCGGGCAATCATGTCCGGCTCCGCAAGTCTGGAGGTGTCGAAGGCGAGGAAGTCCTTCACTTCGCTCCAGTACATCAAGAGCTGGCTGAGCAGGCTGGCTTCCACCTGACGATTTCTCCCCGAAATGCTGGCACCGACCCGGGGGGGCGCTTAGGAAAGTGATGCGGGCAACGCCCGAGTTCCTATTCTAAGACCCCTCCCGCGCACATTCCCACTTTCGGCGCGGGCCGGTCGCCCGCAGGACCGAAGGCGACTGCCACGCGCCAGCGCCATGGGACGCCACCTTTCGCCCCGGCGGCGTAGGCCAGAACAGTGCACTGCCTCCCGATAGTGTTAACATCAAAGAGTGAGCTACGGGTTAGCTCACGCTCGCCAAACCTGCGCACGATGAGGTGAACGACATGGCCAACACGATGCAGCCACCGCCCGGGGCAGGCGCCCTTTCGCCAGAAGGTGGCAAAAAAGATTCACTCCAGGTGGTTCGCCCTTACTCCGAGGCCGAAATCGGCTCCGCGCCGGAGGGGGCCGCGGAGACACCGGCGCCCGCCGAATCGCCCTTCGACCTTAACGCTGCCGAGCTTTACCTGAACCGCGAGCTCACCTGGTTGAGCTTCAACCGCCGAGTCCTGAACGAGGCACGGGACGAACGCACGCCACTGCTGGAGCGGGTGAAGTTTCTCGCCATCGTCAGCGGCAACCTCGATGAATTCTTTATGAAACGACTGGGTGGCCTGAAGCAGCAGGTGGCTGCCGGTGTTCACAAGACGACTGTGGATGGCCGTACCGCCCAGCAGCAGATTGCCGCTTGTCACGAGGAGATCAGAAACATCCAGCAGGAGCAGGAATCCATCTATCGGGAGCTGCTGGAGCTATTGGACGCGCAAGGCATCCGACTGGTGCGCTATCAGGACCTGGAGACGGCGCAGCAGGCTGCGCTGCGGCAGCATTTCTTCGACACCATCTTCCCGGTGGTCACTCCGCTGGCCATGGATCCCGGTCACCCGTTTCCGTTTATTTCCAATCTAGCGCTTAACCTGTTGGTCACACTGCGTTTCCCGGGCGGCACGAACTGGCACATGGCGCGAGTGAAAGTACCGGTCAGCAAGGAGGTGACTCCCCGATTCCTGCAGGTGGGCCATGAACACACTTTCGTGACCCTGGATGACGTGATGGCCAACAACCTGGACCTGCTGTTCCCGGGCATGGAGATTGAGTCCTGCGAGTTCTTCCGGGTCACCCGCAACGCCAACGTAGAGCTGGACGAGGAGGAGGCTGACGACCTGCTGGAGATGATAGAGACGGAGCTCAGAGAGCGCCATTTCGCGCCGATGGTGCGCCTGGATGTGGGCGCCGGAATGAACCCGACTCACCGGGGCATGCTGGCAGCGGAGCTCGGTCTGGACGAAGATTCCGACGTCTTCGAAGTGACGGGCATGATGGGCATGCGCGACCTTTTCGAAATCGCGTTTCTCGACATTCCGGACCTGCACGACGAGCCCCACCACCCGGTTGACCACCCTCGCCTGACGACCGACCGGAATATTTTCCACATCATCAGGGAGGGGGGCCCGGTGCTGCTGCAGCACCCATACGAGTCCTTCAGCACCTCGGTGGAACGCTTCCTGCGCGCGGCCAGCCGCGACCCGAAGGTGCTGGCCATCAAGATGACCCTCTACCGCACTTCCGCGGAGGGAAAAATCATAGAGTCGTTGATCAAGGCGGCACGCAACGGCAAACAGGTCGCCGTCCTGGTGGAGCTCAAGGCACGCTTCGACGAGGCAGCCAACATACGCTGGGCACGCCGTCTCGAGCAGGCGGGGATCCACGTCACCTACGGAGTCGTCGGACTCAAGACCCACAGCAAGGTCATTCTGGTGGTGCGCAAGGACTACGACGGCCTGCGCCGATACGCCCACATCGGCACCGGCAACTACCATGCTGGCACGGCGCGCCTGTACACGGACCTGGGCATGCTCACCTGCGACCCGGACCTGGCGCACGACCTGACGCGCCTGTTCAACAACCTCACGGGCTACTCACCGCCGCCGAGCTATCGGAAGATCCTCGCCGCCCCCTATACCCTCAAGCAAGCTATCCTGGACAAAATCGACCGGGAGATCGCAACGCATAGCGCCTTGTCCCAAGGCCTCATCCAGATGAAGATGAACGCCCTGGAAGACGCCGACATTACCAGGGCCCTCTACAGGGCCGGCCAGGCGGGCGTGCGCGTCGACCTCATCGTGCGCGACACCTGTCGCCTTCGCCCTGGCGTCCCGGGGCTCAGCGATTCAGTACGGGTCATCAGCATCGTCGGTCGGTTTCTCGAGCACGGCCGCATCTACTATTTCCGCAACGGCGGCAACGAGGAATACTACATAGGCTCGGCCGACCTGATGGGGCGCAACCTGGAGAGCAGGGTCGAAGTCGTGGCACCGGTGGAAGACGCCGAGCTGCGCCAGGAGCTTCGCCTGATACTGGATGTGCAGCTGGGGGACCGGCGTCGCGCCTGGGACATGCTCGCGGACGGCAGCTACGTGCAACGGCAGCCCGCCGAAGGCGAGGACGCCCGAGGTGCTCAGGAGATGCTGATCGAGCTTGCCGAGCAACGGGTTCAGGCCGCCGCCAAACATCGCCAGAAGAAAGTGCGCCGCCGACTCGTTGACCAATTCCGGCAGCGTCTCGCGCCGGACCACTGACGCGCCGCAGGCTGGATAAAGCACCCCTGTCTCTGACAGGGGCTCGCTCTCGCCCGCCATCCCGACCCGTCGCCATACCCATGGATTTTCGGTTGGACCATATAGGTGAGAGTGGCCGGGACCGTCGGCTGCAGGGATAGCGACCGTCGGGTCTACAGGGAGGTATTCACGGCGGGTCCCGGCGGTGGGTGCCGGTATGGCTCCCACCGCGAATGCCGCTCACGGATGTGGCGATGCGCCGCTTGGGTGTCGGGCTTGTTCTTGTGTCGCCTCCCGATTCCCTATAGATTACGAAAATATTACGGGCCATGGGATGCAGCTGAGCGAACTGCGAGAGACAACGGATGACCACAGAAGCCATAATGACGCCGCGGCCCATGACCCTGCGCCACACGGACAAGGTCTCCGATGCCCTGTTGATGATGCATGGCTATCAGGTCCGCAACTTGCCCGTCGTGGACGAAAACGGGCATTTCGTGGGCCTGTTCGGCATCAGGCGACTGAGCCACCTGCTGCTCCCGAAAGCAGCGCAGCTGGATCGATACAGCCTCTCCGATCTGAGCTTTCTTCCGGACGATATCGAAAGCCTCGAGGAGAGGCTGGCAAAGATCGGGGACAAACCCGTATCCGATTTCCTGGAGAAGAAGAAGAAGCTCATGTTCTGCAAACCAGACACGACCTTCCCGGAGCTGCTGGAGCTACTCGACCGTAGCAGCGACTCCAGCCTGCCGGTGATCGTGGTGGAGGGAAAGAAGAAGAAGCTGGTCGGTATCGTCTCGGCCTGGGACGTACTCGACCGGCTGATTATCAAGATCTTCCAGATGCGTCGGGAAACTGCCGAACCGGCGGCAGCCGAAGAAACGCCAAAAACAGGGCCATCGGATAGCAACCCGACCTAGCCGACAAGGGGGGATTGACCTGCCATGCACGGTGAGAGCGGTGCGGTAACCCACGTGATCTTCGGCTGGGATCCTCTCTGGGTCTCAACGATCCTTTTCATTGTCACTTATGCCGTGATCGTCACCGAGCGTGTGAACCGCGCCATCGTGTCACTGCTCGGAGCTGGCCTCATGATCACGACCGGCATCCTTAACCAGGAAATGGCCGTCCGCGGGGTCGACTTCAATACCCTGGGACTGCTGACCGGGATGATGGTTATCGTAGCCATCACCCGCCGCTGCGGCGTCTTCCAGTTCGTCGCCGTGTGGTCGGCCAAGAAGGTGCAGGCCCGGCCTTGGGGCATCCTGGTCATGCTGTCCATCGTCACCGCCGTCTTCTCCGCCTTGCTGGACAATGTGACCACCGTGTTGCTCATCGCACCGGTCACTTTGCTTATCACCGAGGAGCTGAAGGTCAACCCCTACCCGTTCCTGTTCGCTGAGATATTCGCCTCGAATATCGGCGGCACCGCCACCCTGATCGGTGATCCACCGAACATCATGATCGGATCGGCGGTCGGGCTGAGCTTCAATGACTTCGTCGTGAATCTGGCACCCATCACGCCGCTTATCCTGGTCCTGACCCTGATCATCATCTATTTCATCTGGGGACGCAGCATGCGCGCTTCGCCGGAGAACCGGCGCCGGGTCATGGATTTCAACGAGCTGGAGGCGATCACCGACGTACGTCTGCTAAAACAATCTCTTGCCGTCCTGGCCCTGGTGATCTTGGGGTTCGTCATGGCCCATCCCCTGCACCTGGAGCCGGCCACCATCGCCATGTTCGGAGCGGCGCTGCTGCTGCTTCTCTCGAATTTGCCGAATAATGCCGAGGAACAGTCCGAGAACGTCCATCACACCTTCGGCGAGGTGGAGTGGGTGACCATTTTCTTCTTCGTCGGTCTGTTCATTGTCGTCCACGGCATCGAGCATGCAGGCCTGCTCAACATCCTGGCCGACAAGGTGCTGCAGCTGACCGGGGGAGACATGACCAACACGGCGCTGGCCATCCTGTGGGTTTCGGCTGTGGCCTCGGCCATCGTGGACAACATCCCCTTCGTGGCCACCATGATTCCCATGATCAACGCCATGGCTCCCACCTTCGGCGGCGCGGATGCGCTCATGCCCCTGTGGTGGTCGCTGGCTCTGGGCGCCTGTCTCGGAGGCAACGGATCATTAATCGGCGCCAGCGCAAACCTCATCGTGGCAGGCTTCGCGGAGCGCGCCGGCCATCGCATCCGCTTCCTGCCATTCATGTTCATGGCCTTCCCGCTCATGCTCATGAGCATCGTCATCGCCAGCGGATACGTGCTACTGCGGTTTTTGTAAATCCGGATCCTTCAGGCGGACGGAGGGCGCCGACGTGTCGCCCTTCGAGTTAGAGGCGGGCTGGCGTTCAACCGAGTTAGAGGCGGCCAACAAGGCGCCGCGCGCAATCCGCTCACGTGGCGGTGAATCGGAGCGGCTGCACTACTCAGGGAGAACGCCGGGGAAACACCCGGCCAACAGCATTCACACGAGCTGGCGGGAGATCTCGGCGACGCCCGGCAAATCCCTTGCGCCGGCCACCATGTCCATGTCGACCTCGGAAACGGAGCCCACAACCCGCATGGGCTCACCACCCCAGGTCCGCCTGACGTAGACGGGCACGCCGCAATGGTGAAAATGCAGGGCCAGAGTCTCGTAGGCCTCCAGTTCCCGCTCCACCAGTTCTGGTCTCAGGTCGGCGTCGGCGGGATGGCTGCCGATGCGCCGACGCCGGGCGCGAACAGCGTGAAGTTCTTCCGCGTCGGGAAGCTGAAAGTCGAACACGTATCGGCGTCGCCAATCCCTGGAAAGGGCGCATAGCTTATCGGGCGGAATTCGAACGCGGCTGAGTTCCAGAGGCGCGGGACTTTCTCGCCATTCCTTGTCGAAGACGGCATGACTGGTCTTGTGGCCGACAAAGGGAAAGCCCAGGTGAACTTCCCTTGGGCGGTAAGCCAGTGAGCGATCGCGCCACCAGCAGTTGCGTGCCAGGTCCAGGTAGCCCTCCTGGGGCCAACCGCCCAGCGATTCTATCAGCGTCGTCTTGCCGCTGCCCGGGGGGCCCGTAACGATGACCTCGGTAAACCGGACGTCTGGCGGGAAGGGGATCCCTTTTAACTCCACCAGTTCCCCAATACCTGCGCAGTTCAATGCACACATGTTTTTTATAACCTGCAAGCCGTCTATGGCTTCCGGTAGTTCTGGGCCAGGCCGTGTAGCCTCTTGTTTTTTCAAATTACCGGATGACAGCAGGCTAATTGAGACAGGTTACATGGTTATTACAAGTTTGTGAACTTTTTGTGGCGGCATCACGCATTGGTGTTCGGTTAAGGCCGTACCGGCATGAGTGGCCGGGACCGTCGGCCGCAGGGATAGCGGCCGTCGAGCCTACAGGGAGGTACTCACGGCGTGTCCCGGCGGCTCGTGCCGGTGCGGCCCCCACCGCGAATGCTTAACCATCACGGATGCGGCACCACGGACCCGCCTCGTGACCCTGCCGACTGTAGAAACGCAAACCGATCCATACGCTGACTGTTACTCGTTGGCCGCGCATAATGCCCTGGCCACTCCCCCGCCACGACTTTAGAATACGTTGTTAGATTATTCACGCATATGTATGTTTTTAATTTCTTTTTTCTCACAATCTCTTCATGAAACGAGACCATTTCCAACACGCGCACCCCGCCGAAAGGCGCGTAACATTCGGATGACTATTCCATGAATTTTCTGTTAAAGTTGGGGCTTTCTGCGACTTGGGGAACGCAGACTTGTCTTTCTAGACCCACGGCCGGAGAAGTTTGCGCTCAAGGGCGACCCTCGGAAGCCCCCGCTTACCCACCCGTATTTACAAGGAGAGGCGTCCCATGCCCACGACCATCAGCTTCCACAAGCTCTTCGGCAAATCCCCTTTCCCACCCATGCATGAACACATGCGCCTGGCCGTGCAGTGCGCCGAGGAGATCCCCGCCTTGATCGAGGCGATGCTGGCCAGGGACGACGGCCAGCTAAAAGAGCTCAAGTATCGGATCTTCGAGCTGGAGGACCAGGCGGACAAGGTCTATGACGAATTGACCACCAAGCTGCCCAAGAGCATGTTCATGCCCGTTCATCGCCACGACCTCCTGTCGGTTCTGGAGAGCCAGGAGGCCATAGCGGACACCGCTCAGGACATCACCGGCCTAGCGCAGCTTCCGCTGGAGATACCCGCGGAGATGCACAAACCCCTGGTCGCCCTGGCAAAGCGCAGCGCCAAGACCTGCAAACGGGCGCTCAAGGTGATCGAATCCATCAGTGAGCTGGTGGAGACCGGCTTCAAGGGCCCCGATGTGGACCGTGTCCATGGTCTCATCGACGACGTGGCGAAGAGTGAACAGGATGCGGACAACATCGGGATCGACCTCACGACGGCGGTCTTCCAGCACCATAAGGACACGGATCCAGTCTCCGTGGTGTTCACCTACCAACTCGTGCGCTGGCTCGGCGATCTGTCCGACCATGCCGAGATCGTCGGGGCGAAAACCCGCCTCCTGATAGCCAAGTAGACTAACGGCACACCCTGGAAAAGGCAGCTGAGAGGAGGGGGCGATGGAGATAATTGCGGAACATGGCACGGTTTTCCTGATTCTGGCCATCATCTTTGGCCTCTACATGACCTGGGGAATCGGGGCCAACGACGTGGCCAACGC
>JASJBY010000089.1 GCA_030066245.1 Gammaproteobacteria bacterium | reverse complement strand
AGCTGTTCGGAAATATCGATCACAAACGGCGATACAGCTGGTGTGGGACCCGGCCGGGGCATTGGCTCCGCTAAATCTCGCCAGGCCTTCCTGGCCTGGCGAGAAGCGGAGATAGCGAGCTTAAGCTCTCCCTGCGCCGCTCGCCATCTACGCCGCTACGCCAACACCCCGACCGGGTCAGCTCGTAGCGTATTTCGGATCAGCTATCTAGACGTCTATGACGACGTTGGTCTTCGGCCTGGAAACGCAGATGAGGACGCAGCCCGGCTCGGGCTGGTTGAGAGGCTCTTGCAGATATTCCACCTCTCCTTCCACTAACCGGCACATACAGGTTCTGCAGATCCCGGAGCGGCAGCTGTAGTCTGGGCTGAGGCCCTGATGTTCCGCAAGATCCAGAAGTGTCTCGCACTCCGGATCCCAGGTGGTCGTCAGTCCGGAGCGGGCAAAAGCTACTTCGGACCCGCCGCTGAGCTCCTCGCGAGCGGCCCTTACCGGGGCTTGACCGTGAGCTTCGGCCTCTTCTGTCAACACGGACGCCGGACCGAAGAACTCATAGTGGATCCGCGACTCAGCGACGCCGGTGGAAACCAGTCCACAGTAGAGCGACTTCAGGAAAGGCGGCGGACCGCACAGGTAGAACTCGTAATCATCGAAGTTCAAAAGCTGCTTGAGCAGTTCGATATCCACATGGCCGCGACTCTGGTAGTCCTCGCCGGGGATGTCGTCATTCTCGGGGCGGCTGAATCGTACATGGGCCGTGACGTTGTCGTTCTCGCGGGCCATGCGCTGCACATGCGGCCCGAAGGCGTGCTCGCGTCCATTGCGGGCGCCATGTATGAACCAGACCCGCCTTCGGGAGCCGCTGCGGACGATTGTGCTCATCATGCACAGCAGCGGGGTAAGGCCGACGCCCGCGCTCAACAGGACCACCGCCCGATCGCTGTCGACATCCAGATGGAACCTGCCCCGCGGCGCACCGACCTGGAGCGCCGTGCCCACGTCGACCTGGTCGTGAAAGTAGGCGGACGAGAGGCCCGGTGGCAGCTCCGGTCGGTCAGTCGGTGGCGGCTCGCGCTTGATACTGACCCGATAGTAGTCGCGGTCGGGGCTGTCGGACAGTGAGTAGGTGCGTATCAAGCTTTCAGATTGTCCCGGGATTGTGAGGTCGAAGGTCAGGAACTGGCCCGGAAGAAACGGCGCCAGTGGCTCGTCGTCCTTCGGCCGTAAATAGAAGGAGGTGATGGTCTCGCTCTCCGCCTCTTTACGCTGCACAAGGAAGGTTCGAAAGCCTGCCTTGCTTACCGCGGAAGCATCTGCTTTGGCGAGACGCTCCTCAAAAGACCCTTTCCAACCGTGAGAGAGGGCGGAAATGGACAAGGCCCTGCGCGTGGCTTCCAGATCGTTGGTGTTGAAGAAAAGCAGGTCACTAATGGCGTGCACGCTCATGCCGTCGGGATCGCGGCTCACCAACTCGAAGGTGTCGCCGGCGCTGACGTGGCCTTCTTCTAAAACGCGCAAGTAGAAGCCCACCCGCCCACTTTCGAGAAAACGATTCTGGAAGTCGTCGATTGCCATCTTCATGGCGAGCTTGTAGCAGGGGATGCGGGGTTGGGAGACTTCCACGAGCGCTTCGCCGATGCGAAATACATCTCCGACCTGGACATCGTCGTCGAGCATGCCCCGGACGGTGAAGTTTTCTCCGAACTGTCCGTGAGGCAATTCGTCCCGTCCGAGCTCGCGTTGCCAATAGTCGTAGTTCTCGAGCGTGTAAACGTACACGGCCCGGAAAGCGCCGCCATGCCCCCACAGGTCGGCCTGTCCGTCGCCTTCCAGATTGAGGCGGCGAAGCATGCCCCGGCCTTCCACGGGCGTCTTGAAGATGCCGGTATTCACTTGCTTGCTCTTGTGTGCGACCGTCTCCGGCATAGCCCGGTTTACCGAGACGAGCTGCATGGACGACGGCACGGCGGCGACCGGGGTTTTCGTTTGGGTCGCTTCGAGAGCATCGAGCACGGGCGAGTAGTCTCGAAAAGTCCAGGAAACCGGAAGGGCACGCTCGATGTGCAGGGTTTCCTCGACGCGAAAGGCGACAACCCGCTCGGCGCCCGGGAAGCGACCGGCATGATGGGGTTCCCAGAGTATCTCGGCCTCACCGGTGATCTGGAGTGTGTCGCCAGTGGCGAAATCGATGAAAAGCAGGCCTGCGCGGGGGTCGAGCTGCAAATTACCCAAAGTGTTGAACATGCGATTTCCCGGGTAGTCCGGGAACAGCAGCGACGACTCGTGAGCAACCAGGACGAAGCCCGGCCGACCTCCTCGGTGCGAGACATCGACGCCATGTCGCCAGTCGCCGTTGTCGGGCGATTGGCTGGCAATGAAGAATGTATCTGCACTGGCGATCAGGGCCGCCGCGGTCTTGGTCAGCGCTTTGTCGCGGCGGACTGGCCCCGCCTGGGCAGAGCCCTCAACAGCCCGCTTGAGCTGGGGCTGGCGGGCCTGGATGTACTGGTCGCAGTTGCCAAAGGTCTGGAGGACGCGAATCACGAAGCCGTCCCTGTCCACCTGGGCAAGGGTGCCGTTCACCCGCACTCGGTCGCGGGATTCGAAATCCAGCCCCAGGGTGGCGATGCGGGTCCTTCCGGCGAGCACTTCGTTCAGGGGGTCGCCGTAGACCGGCTGCGTGCGGACCACCAGCGTCGCGTCGTCGGTAGGCTCGAGGAATCCGGGCTCCCCCGCCAGCACGGACGCCCAGGGGCGGCCGGCGTCGTCGGTGCTGGCAACGAACAGAAGTGGAAGCTGCGAGAAGAACGCACGCTGCTCCTCGGACATCTGCTTTTTGAAGATGCGGCGGCCGATTCGCTCGGCTTGCTCGCCGACGCCGAGCCGCGCTTGGAGCGCTTTCTCCCCGGCATGAAAAGGTGATTCAATGCCTGACATGCGTATGTTCCCCGTTTATGTTTCACGCGCCGGTAGCAGGTTCCGACCCTACCGAGAGCGACAGGCTCTAACTGGGACCGCGGCCTGCACCCGCGTTTCTTACCGGCATTCGGATTCTTGGGTCACTGTGGGAAAGCAGCTTGGTCGATCGCCCGCAGTGCCATAGCGGGACTATTGTGCTCAGTCCTCAGCCCAGTCTGCCAGCCTCCGCCGTTCAAGCTTCCCCATGGGGTTTCTGGGAAGCTTGGTAACTCCGATCACCCGGCGCGGTCTCAAATGATTCGGGAGATGAGTCTTGCACCAGACCTCGAGCGCGGACTCTTCAATCCGGCCGACCACGAAAGCCACCAGCAGGTGACCCCAACGCGGATCAGGCTTTCCCACGACGGCAACGTCGTCAATGCCCGGGCAGGCACGCAGTCTGTCCTCGACTTCGCAAGGATGGACGTTTTCGCCGCCGGTGGTGAACACATCGTCGGCTCGGCCGGTCACGTGAAGATGGCCGCGCCTGTCCAAGTAGCCGAGATCGCCGGTAATGAAACCTGCGTCACACAGTCCGTCGCCGGGACGCCATGCCTTGTTGGCATAACCCGCCATCAACATGGGGCCGTTAATCCGAATCAGGCCGGGTCCGCCGGTGGGTCGGCCTTCCCGGTCAACAATCGCCACTTCCACTCCGGGAAGGGGCTTGCCTGCGTCTCCGGGCTGCCAGTCGCTGCCGGCAGGGCACAGAGTGGCGACCTGGGACGCGTTCTCGCTGAGCCCATATGTGGGACACACCGGCCAACCGGTTCTCATGGCGGCGTCGAACACAGGGCGTGATAGCGGTCCCCCGCCCACGAGCACCCGCCGTAGACCGGGGGGAGGACCAGATTGTCCGGCTTCCGCCAGGAGCCGGTAAAGCATCGCCGGCACCAGGGACAGGTGGGTCACTTTTCGATGGACCAGGCTCAACCACACGGCCCGGGCATCGAACCCATCATGCAGAATGACGGTGGCGCGGGCCTGGAGGCAGCGTAGCAGGATGGAAAGACCTGCGATGTGGCAAAGGGGCAGGCAGTTCAGCCACACATCTCCGGGCTCCAATCCGAGTCTCTGGCGAGAGGCGAGAACCGCGGCCTCAAGGCTGACCGCGGACAACATCGCGGCGCGAGGGATCCCTGTGCTGCCGCTGGTAGCGATCAGCAATTGCACCGCATCGGAGGACGCGGGCCTGGGTGCGGATCGTGCCGGCGTGGAAGGCGCCTCGAGCTGTCGACTGTCCTGTCCCTCGACGCCATCCGGCACCGGTACTGCCTTGTCCAGATAGGCTTGCCGAATCCCCAACCCGGTCAACAGTTCCGAGTGAGTCTGTCGTCGGGGGTCCAGCGGGAGCAGCGGCTGGCCCAGGTGAAGGGCCAGCCAACTGGCCCACGTCAGGCGCATGGCATGGGAGCTCACCACGCAGAACGGTCCGGCGCCGGACCGCATGACACTGGTGGCGAGCGCGCCCACGCGAGCATACACGTCGCCGTAGCGCAGCTCGAGGTCGCGGTAAACGAGTGCCACTCGCGCCGGACAGCAATCGGCCGCCCGCGCCAGCCATAGACCCGGTCCTGGGTCAGTCTCCATGGCTCGGCTTGGTGCCCACGTGAATGCAGGCAATGCCGAAGGTCAGGTTCTGATACGTCACGTTCGAGTAGCCGGCGTCCTCCAGGTATTTCTTCATCTCCTCCTGATGGGGAAAGCGGCGAATGGATTCCACAAGGTAGGCGTAGGACTCGGGTGCTCTACTCACCCAGGCACCCAGCCGAGGAATGACGGTGAAAGAGAAGACATTGTAGAACGGACGGACGACCGACCATGGGCGGGAGAACTCCAGGCACAGAAGACGTCCCCCTGGCTTGAGCACGCGGAGAATCTCACGCAGGGCGACGTCCATGTGGGTCACGTTGCGGATGCCGAAAGCAATGGTCACCGTGTCCAGGGCATCGTTCGGAAAAGGCATGTACTCGCCGGTGCCGGCGACCCAGAGCAGACCCTCGGCGCCTTTCTGTGATCGACCTGTACTCATCATGCCCAGGCTGGGATCGCATACGGTCACCATGGCGTCGCGCCGCGCCATCAGGCGCGCCACGTCGCCAGTACCGCCTGCCAGGTCCACGACGCGCTGTCGTTCCATGACCGATGCCAGGCGTACCAGGGTGCGTTTCCAGAGACGATGAATCCCGAAGCTCATCAGGTCGTTCATCAGGTCGTAGCGGGGAGCGACCTTCTCAAAAACCTGGCGGATGCGACGTTCGCGTTCGCCCGGCTGGACGTCCTGATAGCCGAAGGTTTGGGATAGCTTGGTGGGCATGTGTGTTGTGGACGTTGCTGGTTGAGTTCTTGGGGCGCTTCAGCCGACCGAACCGGAAGGCCATGTCCCGGCGGCGCGCCCGCGGGGGTTGAGCAGGGCAACGAGGGGGAGGCGAACTTCACGCGTCTCAGCCTGGGCTGTAGACGCGGCTATTCGGGGCCGAGCTCCTGCCGCGCTGCGTGCCGGGACCGATGTTACCCAAAGCATCAGGCCGATGACAGCATTCAACCCCGTGCGTAGCCTGCCTGCAGGTGTGTGATGCTTGCTGCCCGGGTGGTAACGCCGTCGGTGGTGGTCCCTGCGGCCGCGGCCCCAGTCGAGCCGTAACGGGCCGAGTTCGTGTCATAATGCGGGGTCGGAATCTCCGCCGCCGCGCCCGGTGTCTGGCGCCAGGGCGCCATGCACTCGCGTTCCCCGTGTGAGCCCGAAGCGGCGGCCGGGTGGATGCTTGGCAGCAGACCGAGCCATGTCCAGTCAAGTGAAGAACGGAGCGTAGAGACGGTGCAGACGCCCGGTAAGAGCATGCAGCCGGCTGCAAGCGTGGATCTGGAGGCGCTGCTCTCGGACCTGGACAGCCGGCTGCAGGACGCGCTGCGACATGTAGGCACCGCCGGGTTGGAGCGGCTGTTGACGGTATCGCTTCCCTTGCCGGCCCTGGCTTCCTGTAAACCGCCGTCCCCATGTCCCGGGTCAATGTACTGGGCCAACGCGGGTCGCGGTCTCTACAGGTTTGGCATGGGGCGGGCCCTCACCCTGGAAGCCAGCGGCAAGAAGCGCTTCCTATCCCTGGACACCGCTTTCTCCGAGCTGCGTGGACGCTGGGTTCATGCGGATCCTGAACGCTGCGGTGCCCAGGCGCTCGCGTTCCTTGGTCTGTCCTTCGAGCCCGAGGAAACAGGGCCTGGCTTCGCCACTGCGACGGTGCAGGTGCCCGCGCTGCTTCTCGAGGGCGCCAAGACCGATTGGCGCGTGAGCCTGTCCGGGCTGCTCGGCCCGACAATCGAGCCGGAGACTCTGCATGCCGACTGGCTGGAGCGCGCGGGCAGCTTCTTCTCATGGCTCCTGGTCGGGGGCACAGAGTCGCCGCCCGTCCCCCAGGGGTTGCGGCGGATTGAGACCACGCCGTCGGACGGTGAATGGCTAGAAAGGGTAGAGCGGGCGCTCGCAGCCATCGGCAAGGGGCGACTGCAGAAAGTGGTCTTGAGCCGGCGGCTGCGCGTGCGCGGCCGCCGCCGGTTGCGGGCCCGGCCTTTGATGGATTGGCTCGAAGCACGGTATCCGGAGTGTGCGCAGTTCGCTTACTCGGGAGAGGACTATACGCTGGTAGGCGCGTCGCCGGAGCGGTTGGTGACTCTGGTCGGCTCCCGGGTGACCTCTGACGCCCTGGCCAGCACCACGGCGCGGGGCAGCGACGGTCAGGGCGACGACTACCTGGCGGCTTCTCTGCTTGCCAGCCCCAAGGCGAGGAAGGAACACGAGCTGGTTGTGCAAGACATTGTTGCCGCGCTGAAGCCTTTGTGCAAAGCGCTGGAGGTGCCCCGGGAGCCGGGCTTGCTGAAGCTGCCTAATCTCCAGCACCTCTGGAGCCCCATCAGGGGCGAGCTTCGCTCGGGGGTGACGATCCTGCAGCTCATCGGTCGGCTGCATCCGACGCCGGCCGTCGGGGGAGTGCCTCGCGAGCGCGCGCTGAGCTGGTTGGCAGAGGAGGGCGAGTGCAGGGGTTGGTATACCGGGGCGCTCGGCTGGTTAGCTGACGATGGCTCCGGTGAGGTCTCTGTTGTGCTCCGCTGTGCTGTGCTCAGAGGACGGACCGCGGAGCTCTATGCCGGCGCTGGCATTGTCGCGGACTCGGACCCGCGCATGGAGCTGGCCGAGACCGAGTTGAAGTTTCGCACCATGCTCGATGCGCTGACCAGGGCGTAAGAAGAAGCGGGCAGCGGGCGGCGGGCAGCAAGAGGGAAGAAGGGGGCAGAGGGCAGGGAGCAGAGGGCAGAGAGAAGAGAGAAGAGCGGGCGGCGGGCGGTGAGAGGGACGAAGGGAGGGGGAAGAGCAAGAAGAGAGCATGGGGCAGGGAGATTACGGGCGGGCAGCTTGGTTTGAGGTAGGGAGCGGGCTTTTGGGAATTGGGCCGAAGCCGTTCTTGGGGAGGCGGCTTTGAGCGGAGATATGAGCGCTGCAGAGCGAAATTACCGTTGGGCCTGGGCACTGGTCGACGGGCTGGTGCAGAGCGGTGTGACCCATGCCGTCATCTCGCCGGGCTCTCGGTCGACGCCGCTCACCCTGGCTTGCGCCAGGCATGCGGGACTGCGTTGCTGGATGGTGCCGGACGAACGCTCTGCAGCCTTCTTCGCCCTCGGACTGTCCCGGAGCCGAGATCAGCTGGCCGCCGTCATTGCCACCTCGGGAAGTGCTCCGGCTAATTGGTATCCGGCAGTGATTGAGGCTTCCCAGGACATGCAGTCGCTGATTCTGCTCAGCGCGGACCGGCCGGAGCGGCTGCAGGCGTGCGGAGCCAACCAGACCATCGATCAGCTGCGCCTGTTCGCCCATCACGTTCGCGCCTTCTACCCACTGGCGGAAGCAGACGATAGCCCCGAGGGCCTGGTGCATGCGCGTACCCGGGCGGCCCAGGCTGTGGACGGGTGCCGTTGGCCGATACCCGGTCCTGTTCACATCAATGTTCCTTTTTCCGAGCCGCTTGTACCGCCCGCATCCGTGACGGAGCCGGCGTGCAGGGCAGCCGACGTTCCGACGGCCACCACGCCCCTGATGGCGCCAGCTGAAGCCGAAATTGCCAGCCTGGCGGAACGGCTTTCCGGGGGGCGCGGGATCATCGTCTGTGGCCGGGGGGATTTTCCGCCGGACTTTCCCGATGCCGTGACAACAGTGGCACAACGCCTCGCCTGTCCGGTGCTGGCCGACCCCCTCTCGGGGCTGCGATTCGGGAGTCACGACCGCACCCTTGTGCTGACGCGCTACGACGCCTTCCTGCGCGGCATGGACCCGCTGGGAAGACAGGCTGTCGATTGGGTGCTCGGTTTCGGCGGCGTGCCCACATCTAAGGTGCTTCAGAGATATATCGGCGGGTTGAAGCCCGACGCCAGCACGCTGGTCGCACCCGTTGGTCCGTGGCCCGATCCCGGCAGGTCGTTCCAACGGGTGATGCACTCGGACCCTGCCCTCGTCTGTCTTGCCCTGGCGCAGTCGCCACTGAAGCCGGCTCCGGACAACTGGCTGGAGACATTCCAGCGCGCTGAGGGAGGCGCTGGCCACTGGCTGGCCACATCCCGGGCCGTTCCCTTGGAAGCGGCAGTCATGGCGGTCCTCGGCAGGCTGCTGAAGGCGGGCTCGACGCTTTACTGCGGCAACTCTATGGTAGTGCGCGATGCAGACAGTTTCCTGCCCGGCGGGGAGCAGGATCTGCGCGTGCTGGGAAGCCGTGGCGCCAGTGGCATCGATGGCAACGTGTCCACCGCGCTTGGGCTCGCGGCTGCCGGCACAGGGACCGTGGTAGGCCTGTTGGGCGACCTCGCCCTGTACCACGACATGAACGGCCTATTTGCCGCACGTCACGTCGACGCGACACTGGTGGTGTTCAACAACGGCGGCGGCAGCATCTTCGGCTACCTGCCCCAGAGTGAGCTGCCGGAGTTCGCGCAGTACTGGCTCACGCCCACCGGACTTGAGCTCGGCCAGGTGGCGAAGCTCCATGGCCTGCGCCACAGTCTTGCCGCCGAAGCTGAGGGCTTCGAGAGGGCTTTACGGCGGGCCCTCGAAGCGCCCGGTGTGGACCTGATCGAAGTCGTTGTGGACCGGGTGGAGAGCCTGGCGCGTCATCAGGCGTACTGGGACGCAGTGGGGAAGAAGCGCTCAGCGGGCGGCGGGCAGTAGGAAGAGAGAAGCGCGCAGCGGGCGGCGGGCGGTAGGAAGAGAGAAGCGCGCAGCGGGCGGCGGGCAGCGGGCAGCAAGAGGGAAGAAGGAAGAAGGGAGCAGAGGGCAGGGAGCAGGGGTGACTCGGTTGATGGTGACTCGGTGACTCGGGAAGAGGGAAGAAGAGAGCGGTTGGCGGGCAGCGGGCGGCGGGCAGAAAGAGCGAGAAGGGGGCAGAGGGCAGGGAGCAGGGAGCGGTGGGCACCGAGTAGGGGGAAGGGGGAGAAGAGAGTGGGCGGCGGGGGGGGCGGTTGACACGCAGGGCTTGCCGGTTAACAGTTACATGCCCTCTGGATAGCCCGTTTCTTTTCACTGCTGACGAAATGTTGTTGACCCATGACCGACTGGAAAGCCGTTGCTGATCTCGATTTCAGAGACATTCTGTATCACCGTGCAGAAGGCATCGCCCGGATTACGATCAACCGGCCGGAGGTCCGAAACGCCTTTCGGCCGGAGACGGTGCAGGAGTTGATCCAGGCGTTCGCCCACGCACATGCTTCGCCGGAGATTGGCTGCGTCATCCTTACCGGTGCCGGTGACAAGGCGTTTTGTTCGGGTGGCGATCAGCGCATCCGGGGAAACGAGGGCGGTTACAGGGACAGCAAGGGTGTGCAGCACTTGAATGTCCTGGACCTGCAGATGCAGATACGGCGCTTGCCGAAGCCGGTGGTCGCCATGGTTGCCGGTTATGCCATCGGCGGGGGCCATGTGCTGCACCTGGTCTGCGACCTCACCATTGCCGCGGATAATGCGCGTTTTGGCCAGACAGGGCCCCGGGTGGGTAGCTTCGACGGCGGCCTGGGTGCCGGACTTATGGCTCGTGTCGTGGGCTTGAAGAAGGCCAAGGAAATCTGGTTCCTGTGCCGTCAGTACGACGCGGAGCAGGCTCTTCAGATGGGGCTGGTGAATGCAGTGGTTCCGCTCGCCAGACTCGAGCAGGAAACGGTCGATTGGTGCAAGGAAATCCTGCGCCTCAGCCCCACTGCGCTGCGCACGCTGAAGGCTGCATTCAACGCCGACACCGACGGGCTGGCCGGCATCCAGGAGCTGGCAGGCAACGCGACGGCGTTGTACTACATGACTCCGGAAGCGCAGGAGGGACGCGATGCCTGGCTGGAGAAGCGGCCGCCGGATTTCTCCAAGTTTCCAAGGCGGCCATGAGGGCGTCTGCAGCCGCAGTGGACGTGAGGCGCGCTAGTGGTCTGTCACACGCTTAATCTGGCCTATGGCCTGACCGGGGTTTCGGCGGGAATCGCGCAAGGCGACTGGTGGAGGCCCGTTGCAGACCCCGGAAGGGGCGGCCAGGGTCGTCAGACCCAGCGGCGGTCGAGGGACGACCGCCCCGAGCGCCAGCACAGGGA
>JASJBY010000088.1 GCA_030066245.1 Gammaproteobacteria bacterium | reverse complement strand
TCGTTCGCCGGCATGCCGATGGCGCCCACGTTGAGCCAGGCCCGGCCCTCGACAAGCTCACCGAAAGGTATACCGCTGTGCCCCCCAACCACGGCATCAGTACCGGCCCAGTCCAGCTCCGCGCGCTTGTCCGCCTGTGGTGCGGAGGCAAATATAAAACGGTTTATCCTGCGGACGCCCCCGTGGACGACACGGAAACGTCGACCCAGCATGCTGAATTCGAGCTGTGCAGGCAGCCCGCGCATCCACGCGCGACTCTCCCCGCTGGTATGTCGAACGGCGTGGTCATACCACTCCTCGGCAAGCGCCGAACAGGTGCTGCCCTCCTGAAAACCGCAGCCACAATCCGCCGCTCCGTTACCTACCGACTCCTCACAGTTGCCCATGAGCACCGATATGCCCCAGTCCCGGACCAGACTCACGGTCTCCTCAGGTCGCGCCCCATAGGCCACCACGTCGCCGGTGCAGATGCAATTTTCGGCAGCAATTCCATTCGATTCGGCCCAGCACCGCATGGCCTCGGTAGCAGAGAGATTGCTGTAGGGCCCGCCAAAAAGCAGCACCGGCCCGGGGAGCAGCCCTAGAGACCGTACCGTCACGCGCCAACCAGCCCGCGTTCACGGCTTCGTGCCCACAAGCCCGCCGCATAGATGACAAGGCCCCCTGCCGCCACGGTGAGTGATATGGCCAGCAGCTTCGTATACTTGTGGGCTTCGCCCAGCCAAAGGCTGTAACCGGATGACTCGCTGAAGTACAAAGCCGCACCACCCAGGGCAAGCCCGAAGGCAGCTACATAGCTCCATACCGGCACATCGCGCCGTCCGCCCCACAGTGAAAAAACGATGACCGGCAGCAGATACAGCGATGCGGTGCCGCTCACCGCGACGGCGCTGAACAGGTCCTTGTTTCCCATGAAGACCAGCAGCAGCCCCAGGAGCATGAACACCGCCATGACCCCGCGACCGCTTGTCACGGTGGCAGGCAACAGCTTCATGTCCACTACCGCCAGCTTGGCGGAGCTTGACAGGGTGCTGTCCAGCGTCGACATGGCTGAGATCACCAAGGCGGCGTTGAACACCAGCATCGGCAGTTCGCCGAGCAGACGCTGCAGCACGGCCGTCATGGTTTCGCCGGCAGCCGCCTGGGCACCTGCAATTATCCCCAGGGAGCCGAACGCTGTGATGCAGAGCATGCTGATCCAGGCAGCGTGCAGGAAACTCCTGCGCGTCACCGTACGATCTGCGAGAAACCCGCGGTCCATCATCACCGGATCGTGCATGGGGTAGCTCCAGACCTGGAGCAGGGCCACGGCCATCAGGGCGGGACCGGGGGCGGAAACATCAAATTCCGTGGACAGCAGGTTCTCGATGGTGAAGAGTCCCGCCACCGTCGCGAACGCCAACAGCACGAGCAAGGTGATAAGGAACACCGACATCTGGAGCACATCGGTGCGCAGCGAGGCGCGCAGCCCCCCCAGCATGGAGTAGAGCAGCGTCGCCAGCGCGAAGGCGAGTACTGCGGCCAGGTATAGATCGGTGCCGGCAGCGCCGAACAGGATGCCGATCACCAGCAGGTTGGCGAACACCTCGCTGATCAGCCGGATCCCCACCACGAAGTTGTAGCAGGCCGTACCCCACGCACCGAAACGGTCGTAGAGAAAAGCCTGGACACTACCGTAGCCGTGCCGAAAGCGCAGACTGTCCACAACCAGCCAGCCGGTGATGAAGGACAGGTAGTAGAGCGCATAGGCCAGGGTTCCCCAAAGGCCGTAGTAGAACCCCAGAATGGCCGCGTTCATCAACGAACGGGCGAAGATCCAGGTTGTCACCTGGGAGAAGACCAATGTGAGCAGACCGGGCGGCTGGCCCGCTTCGGAGCAGCCGCCAAAGAAGCTTCGATTGCTGCGCGCCCGGGAGGAAAGAAGCAAGGACACCAGCGCGACCACGCCCGCCATCAGCGCCAGCGGGAGACTCATGGCAAGAACGCGTGAGTCGATGCGGACAACGGACTGTCGGGGCGCGCGTGGTGACGGCACCCGTGAACCTGCAAGGACCTCATGAAGACGCAGGGCTCACGATAAGCGCAGAACAAGCCGCTCTCCTCTAGCCAATGCTGTGCACTCATGCCACATAGGACCCGCCAAGGCCCGGTTATCTCACATGCGGGTCGCTTCGCCCGACGCCAAGCACACGATTCGACATGCCGAGGTCTCTGGGAATTCCCATGGCCTGCGGACGAAAACGCCGCTTGCGGCTTATTACAGCCTCGCCGTGGCCCGCCTGCTAATGGCCGGCATAGCCCCGGTCACGGCACCGAGCAGCGCCGATGGCCCATCGGGATGGCGATCCGTCCAAGCGCGACTGACGACCAGCATTGCTGACACGCCCACAGTCTCTGTCCCGGCATCCGGACCGCCTTTCTGCAGATTGGCATAGACCCCCGGGGGAATGCGTCGAGTCTCGTAGGGTGTCACTGAGCCGGACTGTGCGCTGCGCAGCTTGTCGTCGCTGATGGCGAGGATACGCAGCTCTTCTCCGCGCTGGTCCACTTGTCTCGCGAATACGGAGCCCATTCCGGAAACGAAGAACAAACAGTGCGCTTCACCGTCGAGCACCCCGCCGAGGGCGTCCTCGCCGCCCACACGCTCCGTCTGCAGCTTGCCGTAACGACCATCCAGCAGCGTGAATGCCCGCCACGTGAGCGCACTGCCGCTATCCCTGGCGCCTACCATCACGCGATGGCGTTCGGGCCGGCTCAGCAGGTCGTCGGTCGTGGCCAACCGTGCATCGCGACGGCAAACCAGATGTGCGAACTCGGCAAACAGAAACCGGTTCCTGGTGATCTCCACAGGCTCAGGCGTGTCCCGCCCCTGATGGACGAGAAAAGCATCCGACTGCACGATGGCGGCCCCGCACTCGCCCCGGGCCAACCTCCGCATGTTGTCCATGGAGCCGGCGGTCTCCAGCACAGATACCCGCAGGAATTTTGCGCTCGCATGGGAGGCGATATCCCGCCCGGCGGCAAAGTAGTTGCCGTCCGACGCGGCAGTACACAGGTTGACGGGGGCCTGCTCGGCGCCGACGCCCGCGAGGCAAATCAGGCTCACGGCACTGGCGAGGAAAGTGAATAAGAGTCGCATCAATGCCCTGCTCCCCGATGGCGCTGGCCAGAATACAGCCGCTGCCAATCATAACCGAAATTCTCGGAGCCCATTTCAATCGACCTGCGGCAGGCACGTCGTGCCCGGTGAATCAGCAATGCTCGCAGCCTGGGCTGCTTGGTCTCCATTAGCAAGGGGCGTGATCGGTTGAGCGCGCCTCATTCTTACGCCGCGATGGGCCACTCCTTGCCATCGAATAGTTCACGGTGCGGATAGATGCGCGCTGTTTCACGCTTGATCCGAAACGCCGTAAACGCATCCCAGTCGCCGTTCAGATAGGTGCTTCGCAAGTCCAACATCGCCTGGGCGCGGTCAACCGTCCAGCGCATTCCAGCTCGTTCCATGCGGTCTTTCACAAAATGACGACAGGCCCCTTCGATAACGCCGGAGGCAATGGGGTAACCAGCAGCGAGGTATTCGTCGTAGTGCATGCGAGACTGATTCTTCTGCAGATAATTGCAGCGCTTGTCCAGCCGCTCTCGCCGTTTACCTTTCAAGCCCCGCTTGGTACCCATTTGCCGCAAGCCACCAATGACCTTGCTCACCTCGCCATGCAAGACGCGTAGCAAACGCTCTTTTACGAACGCAAGCGCCGCCTGACTGCCTTCGGGACAGAACAGATGAGCCGCCTCCCACAGCGAGGCTTGACCATCCATGAGCACCAGCGTCTTATCCCCCGCCTGCGGCTGGCGCCGCTCGGCCTGTTCGGCGAGCCAACCGATGACCTCCTCGGTGGCAGTCACTGCCTTACCGTCGACCTCTCGACTCAAGGCCGCGCGCACCTGCTTGCCACAGGGTTTGGCGCGGGGATGTTCTCTCTCTGGCCCGCCCTCGTCGGGGCGGCGGAACAACGATGCCACGACCTCTTCGGCCGTGCGCGAGACCGCGTCGACCGTATACACGCTGCCCACAATCGCCATCTTCTTGCGGTTCGGCTTTGGGCCGCGTTGGCCGATGTGCTCTGCAATCGCTGGCTCGTCGGCCGAACGCCGTATCGGCACGCCCTTGCCATCGGCACTGACCACCCGATACGCCCCTTCCTCCTCTGGCTTCGGCAACGGCTTCCCCTCGCGCCAGGGCGCGACGGTCTCGGCCGCCTGCACGTTGATACGCTCCAGACTGTCCACCGGCTGCACGAAACCCAATAGCTTGCTCAAGACTCGATTAACCTGCCCGTAGGGATTCTCGACCGATAATTGCCCGTTCCAGTCCTGCAGTACATACGAGAACACGCTCTGCGGCAGCTGCAGCCGCGTATCGAGCGGGACACATTCGAGCTTCTGGCCTGCCCGCGTGCCGTACGCCACCCGCTGCAGCGTGAACTCCCCAAATATCGAGCGGTAGGTCTTCGGATAGGTCCCCGGCAACCGCCTCAACCTGCGACCGTCGGCCAATCTCAGCTCCTCGCCCTGGTCGCCTGTGCCCTGAAGGGAGAAGTACAAATCCAGTGCCTCGTGTCCGAACTTCAACAGTCGCTCCCAAAGCCTCTGTTCGACTTCATGCACCGGACAGGCCGCGCGGACACTTTGCTCAATGTAGCCCCTGATCTCCCGTACCCGTTGCTCGAGCGCTGCACCCTGAGCATTGCCATTCCCTTTGAACTGCGTCATCCTCATTCCCGATGGACTCCTTCTGTTGCCACATCAAGTTGTCAGCTGGATGTGTGGTCGATGGAAGGAGTCCATCATCGTTCAGGCCCAAAAGAAGTCAAGCATTTTCAGCTCATTAGCAACGCGCTCGACCGGTTACGCCGATTGCCACCCGAGGCAGCGCCTGGCATTGCGCTGGCAGGGCCTGAGACGGAGGGTTGGGAAGAAGCGTAGAACCGGCTGCGGAGAAGCCGAGAGCGTCGGCTACTCCTCGTCCCACGGCAGCGTCGGTAGCGCCTTCAGAGCCGCTACATAACTTTGTTCGTCATAGGTGCGACCCTCGTTGACGACAGAGAATATCTCTAAGGAGACAACGCAAGCTATGTACTTCATCACCTCTTCCTCGGGATACCCCCCGGCGAGTAGACGGTCATAAGTTGCCTTGGTTTCCGGCGGGGCGCCGTCCCGGATCTGGTTGTTGATCACGTCGAAGATCATAGAGCGTAGGGCCTCAGGCTCACTCATTCTCGATTAACCTTGCTACTTTGCCGCCGCACCGCTCGCATTCGCCTTCCAGTACAAGGTCGGTGCCTCCCACCTTGCCCGTGTAGTGGACGATTGTCGTCACCGTGCGGCAAGCACCACACCAGACGTTGTTGAGAATCTGCGTCTTTTGAAGGGGTGGAACGGCGTCCCAGAGTCTCTGAGCCTCCGGAGTAAAGGTATGTGTCATGAAAGCGAACGTCTCCGTCTGATATGTTCAGGGCGTTCGGCGCAGGTGCGTCTACACACAAAGCAGAACCGGTGTTTGGGCCGCAGTGTGTCAGCAGGAAGGTCGCCCCATCCGTAGAATGGGCGGCTATCCTTGGATTCCGTCATCAAGACCTACGAGATAGTGGAAATTCCCCTCGCCGCATCGCCGGTCCAACTGAGCAACAATCCTCTTTGCTTGACTAACGGATTCATTCGGGCCTCGGATGTACATGGGCTTGCCTTCTTGCCCAAAGTCGTACTTGACGGGGCAGGCGCTGGCGTCGATGTCGCCGAAGATATCTCGGGCGTTCTTGTAATCCCGATGATAAGAGAACCCTAAAGCGGCTGCGTAGTCGACTGCGCCTTCAATGATCTTCCTTACACAAGAGGGGTGGGTATTCTCAATCTGTTGCCCCTCATGGGTTTCCACAAGCCGTGGTTTTATCGTACTCTGGTACTCTTGCTCGCTCGCTAGCTTGAAGAAAGCGTTCTTCACGCCTAAGCAGAAGACATCCACCACGAAGGCGCTTATGGCAATCTCTCCACTTGGAGGGCGGCGAGTCAGGAAAATGGTACCCAGGCCACTTTCGAATAGGTTGCCTGGGACGAGGCATTCGTATATGGGGAACTTGGCATAGTTTGCTGCTTTAGCGGTCATCGCAACAGCGGTGCTTCCAGTACCTTTCACAAGCTGTCGCTTCTTTTTTTTCTTTTCCAGCTTTTTCTGGCGTTGCCGCGCACTTAATGTCATTGTTGCGCAGTCTCCCTCGGAGGCGATTCAAAGATGTCTCTGTTTGGGTGTAGGTGTGGGTCGGTGCCGACAGTCTTGCAACTAGGCAAAAGACTTGAGGTACCCGTAGAGCTTGCGGCAGGTCCTGTCGAACGATTCTTGATCGTCCGGATCAGCGCCGCCGCTCAGTAGGGGACCCCCTTCATCGTCTACAGAGTCCAGAATGAGGACTCTGGCAGATTGTTCCCGTAGGGCGGGATCGGAGTTGGCCTTAGTAATGATCTCCCCGCCAAGGACCCACAAGTTGTCAATGCGGCGGTTGAACGTGCGTTTGGATAGTCCTTGCTCCACCAGGTGATGAATGAAAGGTTCCAGAACCTCCAGAAGGGCTCGACCAATGGCTAGGTCCGGTCGGTCAATCATCCAGCGTTCCGGCCACTTCTCGATATCCTGGATGTAGTGGGACAGCGCTGGAGCGGACCGTGTTGGTGCGCCGGGTTCTCTCTTTGGCGGCGTAGAGTTGGTCATGGGTCGTGAATTCTGTGCGGGAAGAGGATCCGTAGTGCTAGCCACATAACACAATTGGTGGTCCGATTAGAAGAAGTCCCAGGAACGACTCCCTACTCGTCCGGATACGTCCCCTGGTGGAACACATGATCGAACAGGTCACCGCATTCCTCCGCAAAGTCCGCTTTGTTGGAGATCTTGGGGTGGGTCTTCAGGCATGAGTCTACGTACAAGGTTCGTGCGTAGTCGGTCAAGGCCCACGCTGCCTCTTCTATTGCGTCATTCGTCTCACCTATTTCCTTCAGAAGCTTCTCTGCCGTCCGAATCAGAACACGAACGGTGAGGATATGCTCTTTATCATCCACGGATAGACCGGCAGCATGTGCGCCAAGCGCCCCCAGGTTTCGTTCATATATTCGGATGAGTTCGGCTTTCGTCATGGGTGTTCCGAATTCGGCTGGCGTCTCGGAGGTGTGCGCCGACAACTCCTGGTCAGGTGGCAGGAAGGTCGCCTGGTGAGGCTCGGCAAGCGGAGACACCAGCCCGATCAGCGCCCCGACCCAAGCCCCTGGGGGAGACGGGCGGCAGAACGGCGTATCACTCTACCCATGCTCGGACCGAGGGGCAAGTCTCATGGAGGAGGTGAGGCGGAGAGGGCGTCTGTGGCGGTGCTCTCGGTCCGGGCGGCCGAAGGCTGCGTGGCACGGAGATCGGGGGTGGGAGGTTGCGGGATAGATCTGGGCTCCGTTCAGCTCGCCCATGCGCTCGGCACTATCAGAATCCATGAGCGAGTGGCCATGCTGGTGGCTAGAGGTTAGTACGAGCCGATTCTGGACTAGGAAGAATCTCTGGTAGTCCAGGAGATAGGTCCGGAAGGTTAATCGGTTAGGCGAGGATGAAATGTCAGCATAGGATGGGGGTGGGCTCCACGAGTAGGGAGTTCGAAGTCGCCCAGATTCATCGAGCGTGACATGCGTTGACTGTTAGCCATCTTCGCTCGGATATCCGCCATGTAGAAACCTGTGGGGTTGGGTGAGACAAGTGGACAAAGCCAGTCAGCCCCCCCGGGCTGACTAGTGGACTGGCCGAATCGTCCGGAATTCTTCCAGGTCAAACGTTCTCTTCAAGAACAAATCGGAAACTCGGTCAACAAACTCGTCGGTAACCAGATCTAGGGCACGCATATGGTTACTGACATCTCGTTTCATGGCCTTCGTTACGGTGCATGACTTCGCCTTGGCGCAATCAAGTAGATCCTTTACTTTCTTGTGACTGATGAAGAAATGGCCGTGAATGCTGGAGGGAGTTTCGAAGTCAGGGTCGTCTGTCTCGTAGTTGTTGAATTGGTCGGATACGTCAGCGCTGACTAAGCGTCTTAACTTGTTCTGGTTGATTATCAGTTTGACATTCCACCGTTCAACGGCCTCCATGTAATTCTGCCAGTTCGTGCGTGCTGCCTTGATATTCCCGGACAACACGTTTTCGAAGACTTTGTGGAGCCTAAAGAACCGTAGGTTAATCAAATCTGATATCTCTTCAAGCGATTTTTGCCCTTCATCCAGTTTCACTCTGAGAAGTTCAAACTTGCGGCTACGCTCCCATTCGAGATCCTGGCGCTTTTGCTCGACGGCGATCTGGCGCTCCCATGTCTTTCGGTCTACCCAGTCGACGAAAAGACTCCCGGCTATCGTCGTTAAGGTGAAGCCAAGAACGAGCAGCCCCACGTTACTATTTAGGAGTCGCCAAAACGCTTGTGCCATTGCATTCTCTCGCTCTCTATGGCCATCTGGGACCTCGGTGAACCAGTGGTGTGGAAAAGATGTTGCCGTTCGAACAAGGTGGGGTGTGAGTCGTGCACTCGTTTCGCCCCAGCGCCTAGTGGTGACCGAGGTGGTACGGTAAGTTGCACGACGTCGCAGGTGTCATCGTCAGGGAAGGGACATGGTCCTGAGCAGTACCGGTAAACGTGAACTTTGGAGGGCTAGTGGGCAAGTAGCAAGAGCCGTTGATTGTCGGGAGTGCCGTCCTGCGAGCGGAAGGTTCGGTGTAGCTTCTATAAACATTCGGGACAAAACCCGGCGAGTACTCGACACTGGAGCCGGATCTCGGAGGCCAGCTGTGACGCCGTCAAGGTACCATATGGGAACGTGGATATGGCTCCGACTAACGGTGTTTTGGACGCCCCCAGTTAATGTTAGGCATTTTCCTGGCCACTTGGGTCGGGCGCTAGCTGCGTCGGCGTTATGCCGCGGCCAGGGCTCCCGCGCTCGTGTCCGACCCGGGTAAGCATGCGCTACACGACGTCGCCCGGTTGGCCATCAGTCGTGCGGCGCGCGCCCGGACCTTGGCGGCCTCCAGTTTCTCGGGGATGTCCTGTCCCCGGCTGTAGTACATCTCATCGGGTGTTTGTCCGCGGAAGGCCGAGTGAGGGATGTCGGTGTTGTGCGCCGCCACATAGAACGCGACCAGCCTTCGCACGGTCTCGACGCTATCCAGAGTATTGAGGTAGAGCCACTGGTGCTTGAGCGTCCGCCACCAGGCCTCGATGAGGGAGTTTGAGAAGCTTACATCCCGCAACGCCAGCACACGGCTTAATACGCCGGAGAGGAGGAGTTCGTCGACGCCGGCGTTGACGTTCTCGACACCGGCGTCTGCGACCAGCGTCGGCGCATCCTCGGCACTGATCGCTCCGCGGGCGGCGTGCCGGAGAATCGCCACCGTGGTGGCGAACTCGAATTTCTCGGCGACAGACCAAGCCAGGATCTTGCGAGAGTAGTTGTCGATGATAGCGTGCAGGTAGACCCTCGCGCCATCGAGGAGCTTGATGATGGTCGTGTCGACGTGCCCCATCTGGTCAGGCGCGGAAGCCCGTACGCCGTCCTTCGGGGCTGCGGGGTGAACCCGGGTGCGAGGCCGACGCCAGCCTCGGCTGCGGGCGAGCTTGTACCAGGTTGCCGGGGCGGCGAACACTTTGCCGAGACGCTGGGCGAGGATGGCGAGCCGGCCTGTGGGCACGTGCCGATATTCCGGTGACTCGACCATCTGTTTCATCGCCAGGATCTCAGCCGCGGTCAGCCGCGTGGGTGTGAGGCGGGGACAGGTCGGCTGGTCGTCCAGTCCGCAGGTGTGCTGGGCCTGCCGCCAGCGGTGGTAGCGCGAGGCGGACATCCCGAGGACGCGCAGGGCGCCTCGGAGTGGCAAGATGTTCTCGGTACGCTCGATGGCCCGCAACAGCCCGGCCTTCGCGGGACCTTCCGGCAGGCGCCTTCCGTTAAGGCGCCCGCCTAGGGCCCGCACGAGGGCGAGCAGCAACCGGACAATGGCGGCGAGCATGCGACTTCGTTGGCGTAGTCTCAGAACCTCGGCCTGGAGCTGAATGTGGTCCATGTCGAGCACATCAGCGGTGACAACCGGCTGGTAGTTCCTGCGGCGCCAGCCAAGGGTGGTGGAGCGCGGTACGCCGAGCTCGGCGAGGATGTCAGGATCGCCGGTGGTGCGGACCAGGTCGCGGAGGCGGTGGTCGCAGGTCTGCTGGCGTCGGGTTTGAGAGTAGGGCATGGGCCGATCATGGGGACGGCACCGAGGTGGCGCAATGCTGGTCAACCGTGGCAGCCACTGCGCTGAGGGTCCTAAGGAGGATATCGGGCTGTCAAGTATTCGCGGGGCTTTGTCCCGAATGTCCGTAGAATCAGCCCGCTTCTCTCCGGACACCCCGCTGGAATTCCGCACCGCAGCCCACCCACCCAAACGACCAGGCCGTGCTCAAATCCCCATAGCCCCGCGTCCTTCTTCCGCGGTTTCCTTCCCCGAGGCTTGTCAGACGCCTGCC
>JASJBY010000087.1 GCA_030066245.1 Gammaproteobacteria bacterium | reverse complement strand
CGCAACCGACTCACTCTGACGGCTGCCGGGCGATCGCACGATTTGGCCGTAGATGTGGACTGGCGGCCCCTACCGTTCACGGCCAACGGAGATGCAATGCCGGCCCAGGTGATGTTTGCGGGCTACGGGATTGCTGCCCCGGCCTCCGACCGCTTTCCAGCCTACGACTCATATCGGGACCTGGACGTGTCGGACAAGTGGGTCATGGTGTTTCGCTACTTGCCCGAAGAGATAAGCCCTGAGCATAGGCAGCATCTCGCCGGCTACGCCGGCCTGCGTTACAAGGCCATGCTCGCACGCGACAAGGGTGCCCGCGGACTGGTTGTCGTCAGCGGCCCCAACGCAAAAGCCCGCGATCCGCTGGTGAAGCTGCGCTTCGATGCCGTCCCGGCCGGCGCCGGTCTGCCCGCCGTCTCGGTGACGGACGCCGTCGGCAACCAACTGTTGGGGAGCAGTGGCAAGACTCTCAAAGCTATACAGGACAGCCTGGACACCGGCGAGCCGGAAGCCGGATTCTTAATTCCCAGCGTGATGCTGCAGGGTCGTCTGGACGTACGCCAGGAGAAGCGCACTGCCCGTAACGTGCTGGGGCGACTGCCCGCCAACGAAGCCGACGGAGCCCCGGCCGTGGTGCTGGGGGCCCATGTGGACCACATAGGCGACGGTATGGACTCGCTGGCGGGGGACGAAGCCCAGGGGCAGGTTCACCCCGGCGCAGACGACAATGCGTCCGGCGTTGCCGGTATGCTGGAGATAGCACAATATCTCGCGGACCTGAAGGCACGCGGCAAGCTTGAGCTGAAGCGGAACATCGTGTTCGCTGCCTGGACCGGCGAGGAGCTGGGACTTCTGGGCTCGGGGCACTATGCAGGTGCGCTTGTCGACGGCGCCGACTCCGCGGAGAGGCCACTCGCACCGCACGTCGGCGCCTATCTGAACCTGGACATGATCGGTCGATTGCGCAAGAGCCTGTACCTGCAGGGCATGGGTTCCAGCACCCAGTGGAGCGGCGAGCTGGAACGCCGAAATGCACCCCTGGGCCTGCCCGTGGTGCCCCAGAGCGACAGCTATTTGCCCACCGACGCCACTTCCTTTTATCTGAAGGGCGTGCCTGTTCTCAACGCCTTCACCGGAGCGCACCCTGAGTACAACACACCACGGGATACGCCCGACAGTCTCAACTACGAGGGAGCAGCCCGCATCGCCCGCCTCATGGCCCTGATGGCCCGCGGCTTAGCGGTATCCGACACTGCCCCTGATTACGTGGCCATGGAACAACCTGCGGCAACCGCCAGCCGTAGAAACCTGCGGGCCTATTTGGGGACCATTCCGGAGTACGGGGATTCGGGTGTGCGCGGCGTGCGACTGAACGGCGTGGCAAAAGGCGGACCCGCCGAGAAAGGAGGCTTGCGCAGCGGGGATGTAATCGTGGAGCTCGCCGGGCGCAAAATTGAGAACATCTACGACTACACCTACGCTCTCAACGCCGCCAAGGTGGGCGAGTCGTTGGACATCGTGGTGGACAGGCAGGGGCGGCGGACGCCGCTGAAGGTGACGCCAGCGTCCCGCGATTAGGGGTATCCTACCCCCCGACTCCGCGCTGCACCCTGGCTGCCACTTGGGCGCGCCTGACATCTTCCATGCCTGCCGCCGACCCGTCTGGTTTGGCCGCAAAAAGCATGTAGTGCACCCCCACAATACCCGTCATGGATAAACGCCTCGTGTTCGGGTAGAAACGCACACCGCTTCTGCGCTTGATCTGCAAATCGCCACGGGCCAGAAGAACATCCAGCTCGGCCGACTTTGGAGCGCGGCGCCACCGGTGCGTGCCCCGGGGCAGCCAGCGCAGCACAGATTCGGCGCCGACGACAGGTAACAGCCACGACAATGCCGTGCGGTCTATTGCCGTTCGTGGCGCGCAACCTTATTGACATCGATGCTGGCGGCCTCATCCATCGGGTCTTTGCCGTCAGCAGGCGCAGGGTGTCTGAGATCGGAACAAGGGTCGGCAGGGATCGTTCCAGTGAGGCGCTCCCCGTTCGCAGCCAGGCCTGATATGCTGGCTCTTCATGAGCACCCAGCGTCCCTATGACTATGTGGATAATCCCGAAGCCCTGCGGCGGCTTTGCGAGCGCCTTGCAGGTGTTGATTGGTTGGCTCTCGACACGGAGTTTCAGCGCGATAAGACCTTCTTCTCCAGGCTTTGCCTGATCCAGGTGGCGGCAGCGGATGTCGTGGCCTGCGTGGACCCCCTGGCGCTGGAGGATCTCGACTGTTTGCTCGCCATCGTTTTCGACCCCGCCGTCACGAAAGTCATGCACGCGGCGGTTCAGGATCTGGAGATTTTCTACTACCTGCGCGGCGAAGTGCCCAAGACGATTTTCGACACCCAGGTGGCTGCACCGTTGCTGGGTTTTCCCGAGCAGACGGGTTACGCGGCGCTCGTCTCCAGCATGCTGGGCGTGAAGCTGAGCAAGGCCCATACCCGGGCGGACTGGACCCGGCGTCCCCTGTCGCCCGGACAGATGTCATACGCGGCCGATGACGTGCGCTATCTGGCTCAGCTCTACCCTCGCCTGCGCGGAACACTGGCTGACAAAAGGCGTTTGAGCTGGCTCGAAGAGGACTTCGCCGCACTGTCGGACCCGCGCCGGTATGAGGCCGACCCGGCGCAGGCCTGGCGCCGCGTGCGCGGTGTGGAGCGGCTCGCGGGGGAGCGGCTTTCAGTGCTCCAGGCCCTTGCCGCTTGGCGAGAGCGGACGGCGCGCAGGACGAATCGGCCTCGCAACTGGCTGATTCGCGACGACTGCCTTCTCGACGTGGCCCGTCTGTTGCCGGAGACGAAGCAGCAGCTGGGTGAGGTAAGGGGACTGAGCGACCGCTTTCTGGCTCGGCACGGAGAATCGGTGCTGGAGACCATTGATCAGGCCAGGCGAACGCCGCCCGAGGGCCAGCCTCCCTCACCGAGGAGGAGCGTGCGACTCAACCCGGGGCAGAGCGCTCTCGTGGACGCCCTCGTGACTCTGGTGAGCATGCGCGGTGCGACCACCTGTCTGAACCCGGGCGTCATAGCCGGGCGTAAGGAACTGGAGCAACTGGTGGCGGGGGACCGGGAATTGCCGGTCCTGCATGGTTGGCGGCTGGACATGGTGGGCCGGGACTTGCTGGCCCTGCTGCGGGGAGAGCTGGCGCTCGTGGTCGAGAACGGCGCGCTGAATGCTGTTGTACGCCAGCCGTGAAGGGCGTCTGACTGACGTTGCCTTTCCTGGGGTCACCCCGCCGCTCGGGGCTTTGCAGCTGGACGCTCCCGGCGCGCTTACTCGTCCAGGTTGGCGGGGCAGAGGACACGACGCATGGTGCCGATGAGCGTCAGCAGCTGGTCGTTGCGTATCCGGTAGTAAATGCGATTGGCTTCCTTGCGTGAGGTGACGATATGTTTGTCCCTGAGCTGCTCCAAGTGTTGAGAGATGTTGCTCTGGGATGTGCCGATCTTCTCTACGATTTCACCAACCGACAGTTCCCGATTCCCTAGCGTACAGAGGATTCGCCAGCGTACGGGGTGCGCCATCGCTTTAAGCGCGTTGGCGGTCAGGGTGCTGTCCTCATCCGCGGGCGGCAGCGGTGGATTGTCCATGGCTAACTCCGATGTCGAGGCCCGTCAGAGCTCACTCGGGTGTGACGGGCATTCAGTCGTTCTGCTGACTGTATCGAGCAATGCCCGGTGGCGGATCCTCCTGAATCTCGGCCTTCCTGACGTAGCCCGTCATGTCCTTGGCTATGCAGATGATATCCGTCACCGCCCCTTCCCTGTCCTGCATGGCGGTTCGTGAAAAGAGAATCGGCACGCGCCGATTGTCCTTGGCAATGAAGCGCGCCTCAATGTTGCTTATCGGGCCCGTGCGAATCAGGGCCTCCAGCCAGATCCCCATGAAGGCGCTTGCCTGCTCCTGCTCCTCCTCTTCGAACACGTCCCCGATGGACATACCGAGCAAATCCTTCTCGGCGTAGTCCAGCATCCGGCAGGCGGCCGGGTTGGCAGATTTGATAGTGCCTTCGGGTGTCAGCACCAAGAGGGCTTCACCCATGGTGCTGATAATATTCTCCAGATAGCGTTTCGAGTGCTGCAGCTCGGCCGTTCGTTCGGTGACCTTCTGCTCGAGCACGCGGTTCATCTCCCGCTCTTTTTCGATCAGGCGGAAGTAGGTGCTTATCTTGTTGATGAGCAGGTTATCATCGATGGGTTTCAGGAGGTAGTCGGCGCCCCCGACTTCGTAACCCTTGTGCTGAAATTCGTGGGTCTTGAAGGCCGCGGTGAGAAATATGATGGGGATGCCGCGGGTCTTCTTCCTCACCTTGAGCATGCTTGCGGTCTGGAATCCATCCATCTCCGGCATCTGGATGTCCAGGATAATAAGGTCGATGTCTGGCTGCGCGAGCGCCGTTTCCAGCGCTGCCTGGCCGGACGTGGCTTCCAGTATGCTCACATCCATGTGCTTCTCTATGAGGCTGCGCAGGGTGAACAGATTCTTTTCGTTGTCGTCGACGATGAGCACCTTGAAACCGGCGTGACGACTCATGACTGGGCTCCCGCTGCGGGCTTTGGCTTGTCCGCCATCGCCATCAGCCGGGCGACGGCATCCTTGAGTGCGTGGGTGTCGACAGGCTTGGCCAGATAGTCGTCGGCTCCCGCCGCCAGGCACTTGTCACGGTCTTCCTGTCCCGCCTTGGCGGTCAGGGCGACGATGGGTAGGTGGCGAAGCTTGTTCTCGGCTCGGATCCGTCGGATCGTCTCATAGCCGTCCATCTCCGGCATCATGATATCCATAAGGACCAGGTCGAAGTCGTCCTCGGTGAGTGTTTCCAGCGCTTCTACGCCGTCGCCCGCGGCCGTGACCCGCAGGTTCCAGCGCTCCAGCATCGGCGTCAAGGCCAGCAGGTTACGAACGTCGTCGTCGACCACCAGGATGCTGCGGCCGTCGAAGTCCGCGCCGGGTATTCCCGTCTCGGGTTTCTCGTCGTGGGATCGGCTGGGCTCGGCGTGGAGCTGCTCGGCATCCACCAGACTGAGGTCGAACTCCAAGGGCAGGAACAGGGAGAAGGTTGAGCCTTTGCCTTCCTCACTCTCCAGCTCGATGCGTCCGCCCATGAGGTGGGCCAGCTCACGACTGATGGTCAGCCCCAGCCCGGTGCCTCCGTAGCGCCGGCTGGTGGAGCCGTCGGCCTGCTTGAAAGCCTCGAAAATGACGGCGTGCTTCTTCGGTGGAATGCCGATACCCGTGTCGGATACGGCGATCTGCACAGGATGTCTCTCGCGGTCCTCGCCGTCGTTGCTCCCGAGGCGCACGGTGATGCCGCCGGTGCGAGTGAATTTCAGTGCGTTCGACAGGAAGTTCTTGACGACCTGTCGTACCTTGTCGGCATCGGAGAGGATGGATTGCGGTGCGCCCGGAGTCACCTGCAGCTTCAGGCCGATGCGCCGCTCGTCCGCCTGCGGGCGAATCAGCTCGATGAGATCGCCGAGCAGGTCCGTCAGATCGATCTGGCTTACGCGAAAGCCCGTCTTACGGGCCTCCACCCGGGAGAGGTCGAGGATGTCGTCAATCAGCGACTGCAGGTCGCTGCCTGCCTCGTTGATGACCTGTGCCTGCCGCCGCTGCTCGGCTGAGAGGCGCTTGTTTTCGTCTGCCGCCAGCATCTTTGACAACAGCAGGATGGAGTTGAGCGGCGTGCGCAGCTCGTGGCTGACGTTGGCCAGGAACTCGGACTTGTAGCGGTTCGATTCCTCCAGCTCGGCGGCATGGGCCCGCAGCGCCTGACTGTTGCGGCAATGGGTTTCCGCGAGGCGGGTGAGATTCTGGCCCAGATCGCTCAGTTCCTCGGGCCGGCGCCAGTCGAAGCGGACCGGCTCGTTGTCCTCGAGAACCCGGCCTATGCCTCGCGTCAGGTCGTTGCCCAGGCGCTCGGTGCGCAGCGCGAACCAGCGGGCCACGACCAGCACGATCACAATCAGGACCAGGACGATGCCGGCCATGCGCACCTCGAGGGCGCGCCGAAACTGTGAGATGGGCGAGGGGTCGACCCGGCGCCCTACCCATAGGGGTCCTGCCCGCTCCGTGGCGAACAGCGGCACCCAGATGATCTGCTCTGGTCCCTGCACTTTCCACAGGCCAAGCTCGCGCTTCTTGAAGATGCCATCCAGACCCGGGAAGTCGTCGAAAGCACTGGTTGGCTGTTCGCTGCCGGCCTCGTGGCGAAGGTAGGTGCCGTCGTCGTGAACCCAGTAGGTGTTGCGATAGGCTCTTGCCATACCGCCTACATCGATGTCCATCAGCACCGTCCCGATGGGCTCGGTCGGCCCCGAAAGCTGCTGCGAGGTCGGTCCCATGATTGGGCTGATCATCCGCAGGGTCATGAAGCGCCTGGGATCTTCCTCGCCTGCAAGGGGATTGACGCTGATCGGGCTCACCAGAACACCACCCGGAGATAGCTGCATGCCCGCCTCGATGAAGGCGGGTTCCGGATGGCCCCTGAGGGGCGCTGAGGTCGTCCAGGCGTAGCTGGACTGGTCGCGTTGCAGCCAGAAACGCTCTACCCCCTGACGGTCCAGGAACCGGATCTGAATGACATCCAGCTGATCGGGTAGGATTCTGTTGATCCACTCGGTATAGCGGGCGCGGGCCATGGAGATGGGCAACAGCGGCGCTTCGTCCGATTCTCCGAGCAACAGCGACGCATCCGGCAGCTTGGCCAGCAGACGCACCATCTCGTGACGGCTCGCCAGGTGCTGATCCAAGTCTCTGAAATCCGCGCGCAGGTTCTGAAGATGCGCCTTGTGATAGAACAGCTCCAGCTGTCTGTATACGGGCGGGACGTTGAACACGATGGCGGCAATCAGCGGCGCGAGTCCGAACAGCAGCAGCACTGAGAGGATCTGGGTGCGTAGCTTCATAGGCAGGCAGGATTGTTCATACTACGAGCGTGCGGCCCGACGTTGGCGGAGGCGCCAGCAATGGTGCACGCGTGGATTGCGCGCGAAATCCTCCGGGATGGTGGCGCGGCTGATGTCTTCGACCGCCAGCGCCGCGAGTGCCGCCTGGTCCAGCTTGAATTTTCGCCGGTTGGTGGAAAAGATGAGGATTCCGTCGGGGGCAAGCAGGCGAGCCGTCTGTCGAAGGAGCCAGGGGTGGTCCCGTTGCAGGTCGAAGTCGGTGGACATGCGTTTGGAGTTTGAAAACGTGGGCGGGTCCAGAAAGATGAGCCCGTAACGCTCTCCTACCCTGTGCGACGCCTGTGCCAGCCACGCCAGACAGTCCGCTTTGACCAGCTGGTGCCGCTGCGGGTCAAGCCGGTTCAGCTCGAAGTTGCGACGCGCCCAGTCCAGGTAGGTGGCCGACATGTCCACGGTAGTGGTGCTACGTGCGCCGCCGACGGCGGCATGCACGGTGGCTGTGCCCGTGTAGCCGAACAGATTGAGGAAACGTTGTCCGCGCGCCATTCGCTGAAGCATATCGCGGGTCAGGCGGTGGTCCAAGAAAAGTCCCGTGTCGAGATGATCCGTGAAGTTCACCAGAAACCGGCAAGGGCCTTCTTGCACCGTATGAAAACAGCTCCGGTCGGCCAGCTTGGGGTACTGCTGCCGGCCCCGCTGTCGACGACGCTGTTTTTGAAACACCTGCTGCGGGGCAATTTCCAGGATCTCGGCGACGATGGGCAGTGCCTGCCGCAGCCTCTCTCGAGCCCTCGCCGGGTGTACAGTCGGCGGCGCCTGATACTCCTGGACATGCGCCCATCGCTGGTCTCCCTGGTACAGATCTACGGCCAGGGCGTATTCCGGCAGGTCCGTATCATAGATCCGGTAACAGGAGATGCCGCTGCGGCGCGCCCATCGCCGCAGGTGCCGCAGGTTCTTGCGCAGGCGGTTGGCCAGCATGTGGGCGCCGTCCGAGGCTGCCTCGGCTTCACGCGGCTTTCCCATCGCTCCGCGCTGGGTGTCGAGAAGCTGGAGCTGGCAGGGCAAAGGACCGTTGTACAGGGCATGGCTGCGCTTGGCCGGTAGACCGATGGCTTGTCTGAGGCGGGGATTGGCGGACAGGATCGCGGCCCGCCATCCGCTGAATCGTTCCTCGATGACTTGCCCGACGGTCCGATAGAGGGGTTGCAGGGTCTGTTCGTCGCCGAGCCGCTCTCCGTACGGAGGATTGGCCACCAGCAGTCCTGCGCCCAAGCCGCTCGGCGGAGCCGTCTGTGCGAGCTCGCAAGTTTCCACATGGACCAGACGGGCCAGGCCGGCCCGCTTCACGTTGGCTAGAGCTACGCGCACGGCGCCTGGTGCCACATCGTACCCGTACACTGGCGGGATCCGCGACAAGCCGCGCTCGCGTCGCTGGTAGGCCTCTTCGAGCAGGGCGGTCCAAAGTCTGGCATCATGCCTCAGCCAGCCCAACACGCCGTAGTAGTCCCGCTGTAGTCCCGGGGCTATATCACCCGCCATCAGGGCGGCTTCAAGCAGCAGCGTGCCTGAGCCGCACAAGGGGTCAATCAGGGGAGCGCCCTCGCGTGCCAGGGCCGGCCAGTCTGCCAGCAACAGTACGGCGGCCGCCAGGTTCTCCTTCAAAGGCGCAGGGACGCCTTCCTCCCGGTAGCCTCTCCGGTGCAGGCTCTCTCCCGCCAGATCCAGGCTGAGGGTGGCGATATCGTTGCGCAGGTAGACATTGACGCGCACGTCGGGCCGTTTCAGCTCCACCGACGGACGAGTGCCGTACTGCGCCCGCAGCTGGTCGACGATAGCGTCCTTCACGACCTGAGCGCCGTACCGGCTGTGCCGGATTTGCGAGTCTGCCGAATGGAGATCCACCGCGAGCGTCCCGGAAGGTGCAACATGCTGCGACCAAGTCGTTGCCTGAATGCCGGCGTAGAGTTGTTGCGGGGTGCGCGCCGGGAAACGATCCAGCTGCAGCAGCACGCGATTGGCGGTCCGACACCACAGGCAGGCCCGGTAGGCCAGCTCGAGATGGCCCCGAAAGGCGACGCCGGCCGTGGACGCCTTCGCGCGCCGCGCACCCAGTTCCTCCAGTTCACGGATGAGCAGCTTGCTCGTGCCCTTGGGAGACGTGGCGAAGAGTTGTAGTGAAGTCAAGGAGGTCGGTGGCCGTGCGTGGGAGTGGCGCGCTCTGGTTGCACAGTCGCCTGTGCCTTTAGGCTCGATGGAGCGAGATCCCCGAATGCGTCCCAGGCTGGTGAGGCCCGGTCAAGTCTTGCTTTCGTTGCCTTGACATGCATGGAAGAGCTCTCGAAGTATCTGTATAGGATACCGTTTCCGGTCGCTCTGAGCAGGCCTTTACACCATCAGGTTGCACCGATCCGAGCGCGCTCTGGCGTCGGGCAGCAGGGCCGAGGGAGGCAGTCCGGCTTGCGCCGGAGCGAACCCATGGGGTGGCTGCTGTCGCAGCGCCACCCTGGCTCCCGCTCGACGGGCACAGTAGAATCCGCAAACCCTGGGTGGTTGCTTGAGGCGGATCCCAGGAAACGCAACAGCGGAGAATTCAGCCAGGTCAATGCGTCCCGCACAGCTCTTCACCGTTCTCGACCGCGAGTTCCTGTCCACCCTGGAAGGCCACCACACGCCTGTCATGCTGTGGGGCCCACCAGGCGTCGGCAAGTCGCAGATAGTGGCGCAGGTCGCGGAACGCCATGGTGTCCCGATCATCGACATCCGCCTGTCGCAGATGGAGCCGAGTGACCTGCGCGGCATTCCTTTCAGGGTAGATGAGCACGTGGAGTGGGCAGTGCCCGCCATGCTGCCGGCGGCGGAACGCCATGGCGAACAGGGCATCCTGTTCCTGGACGAAATCACTTCCGCAGCACCGACGGTCTCGGCGGCGGCCTATCAGCTGATTCTAGACCGCCGGCTGGGAGCCTACGAAGTGCCCGCGGGATGGGCGATTTTTGCCGCGGGCAACCGCCAGGGTGACCGCGGCGTGACCTACAGCATGCCCGCGCCGCTGGCCAACCGCTTTTCTCACTTCGAGTTCGAAGTTAACCTCGATGACTGGGTGGCTTGGGCCTACGCTCACGCCATTGACGAACGGCTCATTGCCTTCCTGCGTTTCCGGCCGGAGCTGCTTTTCGACTTCGACCCCGCCCACAATCCGGTGGCCTTTCCATCGCCGCGGTCCTGGGAGTTTGCTCACCGTGCCCTGTGCAAGTTCGAGGACCACCGGGAGCTGTTAATGGGAGCACTGCAGGCCTGCGTAGGCCCGGCGCCCGGCATCGAGCTGCACGCCTTCGTTACCAAGCTGGACCAGCTTCCCGATCTGGATGCCATCATGCGCGGTGACGATGTCCCGGTGCCCACCGATGTGGACTTGCAGTACGCGGTGGCTTCCTCGTTGGTTGGCAGGGCCATTCAGGCACGGGGTACGCCCCAGGCAGACCACGTACATGGCCGGATCCTCGACTACGCTCGCCGTTTCCGCCAGCGGGAAATGGGTGTGATGCTGGTTTCGGATATGCACCGGGCTGTCGGCGAGGAACTGTTCTCAGTGCCCCAGTTCAAGGACTGGGCCAACA
>JASJBY010000086.1 GCA_030066245.1 Gammaproteobacteria bacterium | reverse complement strand
CTGATGGAGGCGTTCAGCTCGGTTTTCAAACGCAATGAGAAGCTCGATTTCAGCGATGATTTCCTGTACCGCGCCTATGAGGCCCTGGAACCCGAAGACGAGGATCTGGCTGCGCTCATCGGGGTGGCGTTCCGCCTTTCCGCCGCCAGTCTGGCTTTCACCTCGGACGTGGTCACCAACTTCGGCTACGTGAAGCCTAAGAACGTCCGCCTGTTGAAGAACAGCTCGCCTGGCGAGTATGACCATGTGGTCCACCGCCTCGGCTTCACCGATTTTTTCCACGAGTTCTTCTACCCCTACTACAAGGCCAAGGATCCCACTGTCACCCGCGAGAGCCTGGTCGCGGACATGAGCCTCAACAGCATCGAAGATTACCTGCGCCGGGCGACGAAGATAGAGGTCATGCACAACAAGGACGACGTGATACTCGAGCCGGGTGAGATCGATTTCTTCCCGCGGGTCTTTGGGGAGCGCGCCAAGATCTATCCCATCGGCGGGCATTGCGGCAACATGGCCTACAAGGACAACGTTGCCCACATGGTCGGCGTCTTCAAGCAGTGAGCCCAGCCGCGACATGGAAACTCTAACGACAAGAGTCCGCGCCACCCTGCTGGCGTCGCTTGCTGTTTTCTCCCTGGTCGGCTGCAGCACGGCAACAGTGCGGGAGGGTGACGAAGATATCGAGCCCGCCTTTCCGGCCGACCGAATCTTGCAAGAGGACGTCTTGCTCGCAATCGAGGATCCCTACGATCCCTGGGAGGGATTCAACCGAACCATGTATCGGTTCAACTACCACTTTGACCGATACGTGTTCCTTCCCGCCGTCAGGGGCTACCAGGCCGTGCTTCCCGACGTCGCCGAGACAGGCATCCACAATTTCTTCAACAATTTTCGCGACATCAGGACCCTGTACAACTCCATACTCCAGGCCAAGGGCAGGAAGACTCTCGAGACCACCTCTCGAATCCTCTGGAATAGCTCCGTGGGACTGCTGGGCTTCATCGACGTGGCGACCCACATGGACCTCCCCCGCCAGGAGGAGGACTTCGGCCAGACCCTGGGCCGCTGGGGAGTGGGGCCGGGTCCGTACCTCGTCCTGCCCTTACTCGGGCCCTCGTCCTTGCGTGACGGCATCGGCACCGGCGTGGATATTTTCGCCATGGGCCTGATCCGAGACCAGATAATCGATCTGGAAATCTGGCAGCGGGTCGTCTGGGGCGTTGTGGATGCCATCGACACCCGGGCGAATATTCCGTTCCGCTATTTCGAAACCGGCTCCGCCTTCGAGTATGAGATGGTGCGCATGCTCTGGAGCACCACGCGAGAGCTCGAGGTCCAACGGTAGGTGGCCAAACCGCGCTACGATCGGCAGTCCATGCCGAGACTGCGACCTGACCTGACACCAGCACCATCAGCACGATTGGCTTGCCAGGCGAGTTACCGAAACAGAGGATGGAAATGAAGCTTTGGCCTTATATTGTTCTACTGACGGCCTTGCTCTGCTCGTTCGCTTGCCAGTCGGCGACGGCCAAGGAGGAGATCAAGGTCGGCGCCACGGTGTCCCTGAGCGGCAAGTTTGCCGAGCTCGGCCGGCAACAGTACCACGGGACGAAGATGTGGGCGCACGACATCAACGCGCGCGGTGCACTCCTGGGGCGGAAAGTGAAGCTCGTCTACTATGACGACGGGTCAGACCCCAAGAAAAGCGCTCAGCTTTACGAGCGCCTGATTACCCGGGACAAAGTTGATTTACTCCTGGGTCCTTACTCCTCGGATCTGACCATAGCCGCGAGCTCGGTAGCGGAGAAGCACGATTTCCCGATGCTGGCCACAGGAGCGGCCGCCAGCCGGATCTGGTCGCGGGGCTACACGAACATCTTCGGCATCGACGCGCCGGCCCGCAATTACATGAAGCTGGCTCTGGACCTCGCCCAAGAACAGGGCCTGCGCCGCGTTGCGCTGGTCTATGCCAACAACGAGTTTACGCGCGAAGTGGCCCAGGGCGTGCGTGCCCAAGCCGCCGAGCATAACCTGGAGATCGTCTTCGACGAGGAGTACGTTCGCGGAAGCAGCAGGCTTGGGGACGTTGTCCGGCGAATCAAGCGAACCAACCCGGACATTGTCATCGGCGGGGCCTACTTCACTGGCTCCGTGGCCGTGGTCCGCGAAGCCAAGGCCCAGGGGCTCACCCCGAAAGTCATGGTTTTCACGGTCGGGCCGGCGGTCCGTCGATTCGGCGAGGTATTGGGCCGGGACGCCGAGGGTGTCATGGCAGTGGCGCCCTGGAAACGCAGCGCACGCATGCCCGGCTCCCAGGACTTCTCGTTCCGCTACAACGAGCAGTTCGGTTACAAGCCCAGTTACCACGCCGCTTACGGCTACGCGGCCGGCCAGGTGCTGGAAGCTGCCGTCCGCCTCGCCCAATCTCTGGATCGGGAGAAGGTGCGAGAGCAGTTGGGCAGCATGAAATTCCGCTCGCTCCTCGGCCACTATCGGGTCGATGAAAACGGGGAGCAAACCGCGAAGCAGATCTTTCTCATCCAGTGGCAGAAAGGTCGCCGGCAACTGATCCTGCCGGAAAATCTCGCGGAAAGCCCGGCCGTGGTTCCGTTCCGGGTATCGTCATCCCGTTGATTCCGGACGCGCTAGTCCGTCACCCCCTCGAGCGGACGGATCGCAGCTGCCGGCACTTCTACCGGGAGAAGGTCTTGGTTCGGATTGCGGTTGCTGTCCTCAGTGCCTTGCTCGCCGGCTGTGACAAGATGTCGACACGCTTCGTTTCCGGCCTGTCTGCCGAAGAGCGCGCGCAAGCAGCTGAGCTGCCCGTATACCGTGGTCAGCCTCCTGAGGGCACTTATCGGACAATAGGACCGGTAGAAGGGCTCTCCTGCCGTATCACCCACGATGACGTTTACCAGGTCTCCGAGGAGAACGCCATCGAGGAGCTGCAACGGGCTGCTTTTCGTGTCGGTGCCAACGCCGTGACCAACGTGGACTGCGCGCGTGAGGACCGGAGCCAAAGCGCCCGCCGTTGTTTTCGATCCATCAATTGCCGAGGCGTCGCCGTGAGGCGTACGGGTGAAGCCTCCAACTGAGCGTTGCGGACAGCGGTTTGGAACCCGAGCCGGCGGCAACCGAGCTTCGGCTGACATGGTCCTGACGCCGCAATACCCATGCTTCAGGCAACAGGGACGAACGGCATGCCAACAGGGCCTCGCTTGTCCTGAGGACAGTCGTTGGCCATACCTGTGACTCGTGAGTGAATCAGCATCCCCGTTGCCTGTGGGGGTAAACTCGTGCGCCTGATCAAGATCGTCCTCGGCCTACTTGTCGCACTGGCAGCTCTCGCTGCCAGCCTCGTCATCATCCTGCCTCTCGTGGACCTGAGTGTCTTCCGGGGACAGCTCGAGTCGCTTGCAAGCGAAGCTTTCGACCGGCGGGTCACGTTTGCCGGCACAGTTCGCATAAAACCTGGCCTGCGTCCCCAGCTCGTGGTCGAAGACATGCGGATCGCCAACCCCGACTGGGCTTCGCGCCCGCTCTTTGCGCAAGTCCAGCGACTTGAGCTGCGCATTGCTCTGTTGCCCCTCCTGCGCCGTGAGATCGACGTGCTCGACGTGGTCTTCAAGGGCGCGGATGTGATGCTGGAGGTGGGTACCGACGATCGTAACAATTTCACTTTCGGGCGCCGCGTCGGCCCCCCCGAGCTCCCCGACATCCACCAGTTCACCGTACTGGAATCGGTGGTAGCACTCCGCGATCCGGAGGGCGAGCCGAATCGCTGTGCCGTGGTTGAGTTCGAGGCCACCAGCATCCCCGGGCAGCCCATCGCGGTCGCCGGCCGCCTGATCTGCCGGGATGTGCCGCTGCAGCTCTCGTTGTCAGCCGGGACTCCGGAGGAATTCGAATCGCCTACGTCTCCATGGCCCATGAATTTCAGCGCGCGTACGGCGGATGCATCCCTCGCCATTCAGGGCCTGCTGCCGAAACCCCGCCTGTGGAAAGGGTCCGAGTTTCAAATCTCGGCCCGCGGTGACAAGGTCGACTCCCTGGAGCAGCTCTTTGACGTGGCGCTGCCTGCCAACGGATCGTTCGAGCTGTTCGCAGCCGTGCGCAGATCGGAAGACGTATATGCCGTTTCCGAGCTGCAAGCCCGCATCGGCGCCACCGATCTGGCAGGCGAGTTCACCTGGGAAGAGAGCGGTGCTCAGCCGGTTCTCACGGGCAGCCTCGTGTCTCGCTCCATGCGGTTGAAGGACTTTTACACTGGCGATGATGGGACTTCAGCGAACGACAGCAGGCCGCCCCTGCTGGACCGGCCGTTGCCCTTCGACTGGCTTACGGCCTTGGACGCCACCCTGGCACTGGAGGTGGAGCTCTTTGCCGACGCTCCTCTGGCACTTCGCAATACTGCTGTCACGGCAACGCTCAGCGGCGGCACGCTGACACTCTCGGAGTTGCGTACCACCGTTCTGGAGACACCGGTAACGGGTCACCTGGCCGTTTCCCAGGTCGAGGATGCTGCCGATATCCGGGTTGATCTGCTTGCCGCGCGACTGGACCTTGGCCAGGTGCTCTCGGACTTGAAGCCCGACTGGTCGCTGGCCGGCAAAGTGAACGATCTGTCCCTTGCCGCACAGGGTCGTGGGCGCACCCTGCGGGCGCTGCTGCAGAGTGCCCGACTCAAGCTCGGCACGAAGACCGCGGACATCAAGTCGGCTCAGCAAGGCACCACTGAAGCATGGAAATTGCACATCGCGGCCATTGAGCTCGATGCCCTGAAGGCACAATCGACCAGGATCAGCGTGGACGGCCAGTTTCGAGGAGTGCCCCTGGCACTACTCGCCGAAACGCTGCCGCTCGTCGAGCTCGCGTCGCTAAGGGAGTCATGGCCCTTAAGCATCAACGCCCGAACAGGCGACGCAAAGTTGATCGCGGACGGCACGGTCCTGAGGCAAAGGGACGGCACGACTATTGAGTTGAAAGGCATGCTGGAGGGCAAGCGGCTGAGCTCGCTCAACCCGTTGCTGGCAGCTTCGTTGCCCGATACCGGCCCGTATCGCCTCTCCGCGGCCTTGAGCAAATCCGCTGACATCTACACGGTGACGGGTCTGAAAGGGAAGATCGGTGTCACCGACATCGCGGGTGAGCTGCAGTGGTCACAGGCCGAGGAACGGCCCCTACTGGAAGGCAAGCTCGTCTCACATTCCCTGCGTGCCGAGGATCTGGTCGTTACCGCAGATCCACCGCAGGCCGAGAAAAGGCTTCCGGACGCCCTGGACCGGCCGATATCGCTTGACTGGCTAACAAAAACGGATGCGGAGCTGGAGCTGGAAATCCGGCGAGTCGTGGACACGCCCGTGCCGCTCCGGAATGTTACCGCCACCGCCAGGCTGCTTGGCGGCCGGCTCACCCTGTCGCCGGCAGGTGCGACATTGGCAGGCATCCCCTTGCAGGGCAGTCTGACCGTCTCCCGGGGAGACGACGGCGCTGACATCGGGCTGACGGCCCGGGCTGATGGTGTCGACCTGGGTGAACTGCTCGACCAGCTCGAATCAAAGGCGGCACTTAGGGGCCATGCCAACGGGGTGACCCTGGCCATGACCAGCCGCGGCCAGACGATGCGCGCATTGCTTCAGGGCGCGGACTTAAGCCTCCAGACCCAAAGAACCCTTCTCACGGTCGGTGAGCAGCAGGCCAAGGAACCATGGCAGTTCGATATCAGTGCGGCCACGCTGAGTACCCGGCCTGCTCTGCCGGTCACCATCACCGTGGACGGCGAGTACCGCTCTAAGCCCTTCGCACTCAGCATGGACACCATTGGCCTGGAGGGACTGCTGAACGGGAAGCGACCTTGGCCGATTACCGTCTCGCTAAACGCCACCGAAACCAAGCTAGAAGCGAGCGGCACTGTCAGCCAACCCTTCCAGGGCAAAGGCTTTGACCTCGCGGTCGAGATCACGGGCAAGGATTTCAAGAAGCTCGATCCTCTCATCGACTACGTGATACCACTGCGGGGGGAGTTTCAGATCGCGGGGCGGTTCAGCGACCGGCCCAACCGCTACGATTTCAGGGATCTGAAAGTGAACGTCGGTCAAAGCGACCTGCAGGGAACAGTCCTCTTCGTGACCGGGGAGCCCCGCACGCGGATAAGCGCAAGCCTTCACTCCCGCCAGCTCGACTATGATGACCTGGAGTTCGTTGAAAGCATACCCATGGCAGATAACAGGCAACGACTCATCCCGGAGTACCCGCTGCCTGTGGAAGCCCTGCTCGCCGTAAATTTCGACGTGAACCTTCAGGCGGAGAAGATCCGCATGCGTGGCGGCGACCTGGGCGACCTGGTGCTGACCGCGACGCTTGAGAATGGCGTGTCGGTCACCTCCGCGCGCGTCATCAACGACATCGGCGGTCAGCTGACCGCCGAGCACCGGGTCGATGTGACCGTTGAGCCGCCCGTCAACAGCTTCCGGCTGACAGCGCGCGGCTTAAACTACGGACTGCTGCTCACCAGCGCCGAGGTGGCAGAGTTCGCGGAGGGCACCGTCGACGTGGACATCGCGCTTGCCGGGCCGGGTGCGACCCAGCGCAGCTTCCTTGCCCAGGCAGACGGCCGCATCACGGTCGTGGGCGGACCCGGGCGGATTGCAAGCCGGCAGTACGGCCTGTGGTCCTCCGATCTGGTGCTGACCATGCTGACGGCCGGGTGGCGCAGAGAGACAGTTACCGAAATCAACTGTATCGTCGGCCGTGTCGACGTCGAGGACGGTGTCGCTACAACAGACAAGCTTCTGCTGGATACGGCCCGCCTGACCATCGCGGGCAGCGGTGCGCTGGACCTGGAGACCGAGGAAATCGACTTTCTGCTCAGCCCCCGCCCAAAGCAGGCGAGACTCGTGAGTGTCGCCAATCCCGTACGTGTGACCGGGACACTTCTGGCCCCGGATGTTCAGGTTACCGTGCTGCCCCGGGGCCGGCGAGCCGCCACAGGCCTGCTTGCAGGCCTGCTCAATCCCGCCCTGCTGGTCGTTTCCTTCAGCGATCTGGGCGCGGGCGGCGGCAATGCATGCGTGGCTGCCATGGAAAAGCTCGAAGCGGGCTAGTCCTCCGTCACAGCCCTCGCGTCTGCAACCACCAGACTGACGAAATGCAGCTTCTTGACCACCGGCCGCGATATGACGAAGGGATACAGGTCAGGCTGTCCCATACTGCGGCCGATCTCGTTCAACACCGTGACCAGCTCCATCCAGGAATTGAACAGGAACAGCTCCCGCTCCGCTGACGGGTGGTCGGGATCATAAAGATCATCGCGCGTGAACGGCTCCAGCGCTATTTCCATGTCTCCGCCTTCGAAACCGTGGGAAATGGCCGTATCGAGACTGTCCACAGCATGGAGAAAGTGTGCCCAGGTTTCTGCCCAGTCCTCCCAGGGGTGAGAGCTGGCGTAGGCGCTGATGTGTCGGTCTCTCCAGTCCGCCGGCGGGCCGTTCTCATAGTTGGCCTTCAACGCTGCCGCGTAGTCCGCCCGTTCGTCGCCAAATAGGGCACGATAGGGTTCCAGCCACCTGGTTCTCGAGACCAGGCGATCCCAGTAGTAATGGCCGATCTCATGGCGGAAGTGACCCAACAGTGTCCGATACGGCTCGTGCAAGGACGTCCTGATCTGCTCACGCTTGACGTCGTCCGCCTCCTCAACGTTGATCGTGATCAGACCGTTCGCATGTCCCGTCAGCACCTTGGGTCCGTCGGGCGGTGGGCGCAGCAGTTCGAAGGCGATCCCCTGCTCCGGGTTCTCTTCCTTCGATTCCACCGGCAGACCCAGCCCCAGCAGTTGCGAAATCAAGCGACGCTTGGCAGCCTCAATGTCATTCCAATAGCGCTGATTATCAGGGTCTTCCAGATCGGGGATCGCGCGGTTCAGGCGGCAAGCGAGGCACAGGCTCGAGGTATGATCAGCCGGCACCAGCCAATTGCAGCTCGCGGGCGAATGGAAATTGGCGCAGCGGCGATAGGCCTGCCCGGTGTCGTCCCCGGCGCCGCTGGGCCGCCAGGTGTCTGGCTCATCACCCGCATGCAGGGCGCGCACTTCGCCAAGCGTCGGCTCATAACCCAATGCGGCGCCGCAGCCCAGACACTGGGTATTCAGGAAGAACACGGGACGCTCGCAGTCGCAACGGTAGGCTCTCTTGGTCGTAGGCTCAACCGGTGCTTTCCAGGCGCTGCCAAGCTTCTCGATGAGCGAATCGAGTAAGGAGTTCAAGTGCCCCTCCTCCGAGTCGAGCCCATGGGTCAACCACAGATTGTTTTTTCCGCTCGAGGCCCAGCGATATTATGCCCGGGTCCGGGGAAAGCCCGATGCAAACCCAAAAAGACCGTCAGCGGGCATCCACCCGGAAACCGCGTCTTTCCTCCCCGTCCTGGGAGATACAGCTACAAGGCTGTGCCGGTTAACGATCACCCATACCAGTGCAACCGACGCACGGTCTGACCAAGGCGTGGGCGCCGCTTCTCACCATCTACGCCGCTCCGGTCACACCACGGTCGAAGCAGGCTCCCGAGGATCCCCGACCTACGGCATGCAACATTGCTCCGGTACGACCGCTCCCTGTTCCTTCATGTATGCTCCGACGCTAGGGTTCTCTGCCGCGAAGACCACCGCTTCCTGCCTGCTTGTTCATCCGTTTCGCGCCTATGGCCCGCTGTTTCTCCACGCAATCACGGAACTCTGGTGTGCCCTCCTTGAATCCTTCTTTGAAGCAGGTTTCCTGGGAAGTGGTGTGACAGCCGGCCAGCAAGATCAGGCAGGATAGAAACACTGCAGTTCTCATTGAGTCACCTCATTAATCATTGAAAATTCTGCGTGAGGCCCCGTTTCTTCGCCAGGGCAGGTAATATCACGGAGATACAGCCGCTTCACCGACGCGACTGCAGAATGCCGCGGTCGCCCTTGCTGGCCTTTACCCACTCGATGGCCCTGGCCTCGAGAAAGCCGTAGAAGGGATTGTGCCGCAGGCGCAGCAGCCAGTCGGCAGGCAACTTGAGCAACCCCCGCTCGCCCTGAATTTCAATCTGCCCCAGGTGAAGCACATCTTCATTGCCGGGCTGGCGTCGACCATACAGGGGATCGTCGGGCGGGAACGGCAACGCCACATGCGAAAGGGAGATAACGCCGGCTGGCCAGGCAAGACCCAGCGGCTCTGTCGAGACATCCGCAGACAAGGGCGGCTTGCGACGACTCACCACATTAGCGCTTTCATTGCTCTCGTTGGTAATCAAGGTCAGGTGGAAGGGCAATTTATCAGCAGCCATGAGGCGCGCGGTCAACGGACCGGGATCATCAACCAGCAATGTCGCCTTGACGCTTCTGCGGTTGATATCGAATAGAACAAGCTCGTGGCGCTCGGGCGCGAGATGCTCCAGAAGATTGTCGATTACCGCGTCAACCGACACGGTCGCGTCGATTGTGGAGAGAAATACCAGCGTTGGCGGGAACAGTCTGATGGGGTCCGCTGCACTGCGGGATGCCAAGCGCCGGACTACGGAGCGTGTCAGTCGATGCACCTGATCGCCGGCATTGCTTGTGAAGGAGTTGTAGTTGAAGGGGTCGAACTCGGGCAGAATCTGGGTCCAGGCGAGCTTCTCAAGGCCGGGAATACGAGCCAGCCTGACCTTCCAGCTCGCGAGCGCCGCAGCCGGGCTGATGCCGATAGCTGGAGAAATCAGCACCAGGCTGGCAGGAGCCGGGGCGACAGTCCCGTCGAGCACGTCCAAGGCATAGTCCAAGGCGAGGGGAGCACCGGTTGAGTATCCGACCACATGGATGGGCCTGTCTCCGACCATGGAAGCCAGGTGCCTCATGCCCAGGCGAACCGCGGCGCCCATGTCTTCCCAGCGGATGCTCTTGAGCCCCGAAGGCGCCGTGCCGTGACCGGGCAGGCGCAGGCCGACTACCCAATAACCGTGGCGATTGAGCGCCTCGCCCAGGGCGCGGAGGCTGAATGGCCCGTCCGACATGCCGTGCAGCAGCAGCACGCCGCCGGCAGCAGTATCGGCCGACAGCTCGTAGCTGCGATTCCAGTTGGTTTCCCGTTTGCGAGGATCAACGGCGCTACCCGCACTGAAGCGGGACAGCGTGAAGGCCGGACCGGTCTCCACATGCGCGTAGATCTGCCGATCGAGCTGCCTGGCCAGCTCGTCCTCCAACCGTCGGTAGTCATCGAAAGTTCGGATTTCACCTGCCCGCTCAGCGGTGAACTCCGCCTCCAACTCCTCCGTGTGCCAGAGCTGCAGGGAAGGGCCCCTCCCCATCCAGGCAATGGAGAGCGCAACGACACCAGCAAC
>JASJBY010000085.1 GCA_030066245.1 Gammaproteobacteria bacterium | reverse complement strand
GGTGTAGCTACCAGCGGGAAGCCGAAGCCCAGGGCTCCATGCACGAAAGCGGCAACCAGGAGCACGGGTAGAAAGCTGAGATCAGGCATCAGTGCGTCGCCAGTCGTGCGGTGCATTCCGCCCCAGCGCGCATACTCGCACAATCGGCTGCCTGCCGACCATGTGATGCCCGCGGCCAGGCGGTTGCCCGCGCGACGGCGGGAACCCGATTGCGGGTGGCTTCGTCTTACGGGCATGGTACGCAACCAATCACCGGCTGTGCCATCAGGCCGGTGCCAGGGCATGAGCAAACAGGATGAGCAGGTGTTGAATCGGGGCGATACGGGTCGTTGGGTACTGTTGGGATTCGCCTGGGCCGTGCCCTTGGGCTTCCTGCTCTTGGGCACTTGGCCGTTCGGACTCTTTCCAGCCATTCTGCTGACCATCTGGATGCTCCTGTCACGGCGGTATGCCCCACGGGCCTGACGGCCTGCTCGGTACCCGGGGAGCCTGATGGCCGGCGGCCGGAGACACAGCGGATGGGGCGGGCGCACGCTCCGGGGCTTGCTCGTCCTTGGCCTGTGCCTGGCGGCAACGCCCGTGGTCGGCTGGTGGAACGGCCCATGGCCGGATCCGTGGCGGAGCATCCGTCTCGAGCCCGCCGTACTGGAACCCTTCGTGGACGGTCTGATGGGCGCTCAGATCTCCGCCTACCAGGTGCCTGGCGCGGTGGTCGCCGTAGTCCAGCATGGCGAAGTCCTGTTGGCGAAGGGCTACGGGCTTGCGAGAGTCGTTTCGGCCACACCGGTGCGGGCGGACCAGACCCTGTTTCGGGTCGGCTCGGTGGCGAAGGTCCTGACCTGGATGGCGCTTCTCCAGCTCGCAGAGTCGGGGGGCCTGTCGCTGGAGCAGGATGTGAACGAGCATCTGGGCGAACTCGCCCTGCCGAGCACGTTCCAGACCCCGGTCACCGCTTCGCACCTGATGACCCACACCGCGGGTTTCGAAGACCGTTTTGGCGGCCTCTTCGCCGCCGGCGGGGCCTCGCTGCTCCCTTTGCCGGACTACCTGCGACAGTACCGACCATTGCGGGTACGTCCGCCGGGCCAGTTAACCGCCTACTCGAACTACGGTGCCGCGTTGGCCGGCCATCTTGTGGAGCGGGTGACGGGGCTACGGTTCGAGGACTACGTTGCCAGGCACATCTTTCAGCCGCTGGACATGCTGAGCAGCACCTTCGCGCAGCCCGTGCCCAAGTCGCTGCGCGCTCAACTGGCGACAGGTTACGGCCGGCGGCTCGAGCCTCTGGGTTTCGAATGGCTGCAGGCTGCCCCGTCCGGGGCCCTGTCTACGACTGCCGCCGACATGGCGCGCCTGATGCTGACCGTACTCGGCGGTGGACAGCTCGGCGAGGCACGGGTGTTGGACCGCGCATGGGTGGAGACCATGCTCACGCGCCAGTTCACAAATGACCCGCGACTGCCCGGGCTCACCTTCGCCTTCCAAGAATACCTGCTCAACGGGCAGCGGCTGCTCTGGCATCCGGGAGACACCCTGGGCTTCTCTTCAGCGCTGGTGCTGGTCCCCGACCAGCGGCTCGGCATATTCATCGCTTACAACCGGCTTGCCGATTCTCAGCCCAGGGCGGATTTTCTGAAGATCTTCATGGACCGGTTTTTTCCCGCGCTGCCGACACCGCCGCCGGCGCCGAAGGGCGCAGCGGCGGGCCGAGGCGTGCGCTATGCCGGTAGCTATCTGCCCAGCCGCAGCAACTTGAGTGGGCCAGAGAAGGTGTTCAAGCTGTTTCGGCCCGTCACCGTCAGTGTCTTGCCGGACGGGCGACTGCACACCGAAGGCCTGTGGGCCGTGAAGGAGGGGTTCTGGCTGGAGACAGAGCCCGGAGCGTATCGGCACACCGCCGGCGAGGGCGTCCTGCATTTCCGTGAGCAGCAGGACCGGATGATTATGCTGGAAGGAAACTACCCCCAGGGTGCCTATCTGCGGGTGCCCTGGTACGGCGCTCATTGGCTGCACGGGTTCACCTGGATTGCAGCGGCCGTCGCCTTCTTCGCGACCCTCGCTGCAGCAACGTCCCGCCTGCTCTCCTTTCGTGCGGCAACGCCGCCGGCAAGCCTGCGTTGGCCGCGGCGGGTGGTGGAGGTCATGAGTCTGGTCCAGCTCGGTGTCCTGGTTGGCTTGCTCTCGATTCTCGCCAACCTGCGGGCCCTTGCGGCTTCCACGGACCGTCTGTTGGACGCCCTCGGCCTGCTCGCTTTCCTCGGTGCCGTGATGGCCGCAGCGGCTGCGGTCGCTCAGGGCGCTTTGTGGCGACCCGCAACCGGGCGCTGGGGTTGGAGGATCTGGTACGGCATGGTGGTTTTGCTGGGCCTGCTCTTTTCCCTGTCCCTGGCTTACTGGCGCGTGCTGCCGGTGCCTTTTCACTAGTACTCCGTCAAAACCACTGTGAGGGGTACGAGTGTAGCTTCCCGCGAATGCAATGGATTATGGGCGGTAAGGGTTTCGGCGGGATTCGCTCCAGGCTTCGAGTTTCGGCCAGTTTCGTTGCACACCCCGGGTTTCCACCAGTCGCCTTGCGCGATTATCGCCGAAGCGCCGGTCGGGACAGGAACCAGCTTGAGTCTGTGACAGACCGCTGGCTCGCTAGGCGAACAGGGAATACCTCTCCGGCCGGACGGTGTTAGCCGCCAGCGTATCGGCTGGCGGCGGTACAGGCTTGTCTGCATCCCGGATGAAGAGACGGTTGCGGTGGTCCGGGCCGGGTGGCCGTGGCCGCAGTGGGCTTGCGGGATAATGCCTAATCCGCTCTTGCCGCCCCGCCGCTGGGCAGGATGCGCAGCAGCAAGCGATTCCTGATTCGGCCTACCACGGCCGCCTGACGGTGGCGCAGCAGCGTTCTGCCTTCCGGGTGGTAGAGGAATACCACTGTGACCGGTTCGCCGGCCCGTAGAGTAGAAAAGCCGGCGTCGACCGAAAGCCGGTTCTCGTCGCTCTCGATGACCGTGCAGCGCTTCGGCGTATGGCCTTGCCGGAGCACATAGACGCACGGCCCCGTCTTCTCCGGGCACTGGCCTGCTTGCTGGAGTGACTGATACATGTTGCTGCTGTGTCCCAACGCTGTTGTTTGTGTCGCCTTTCCTGAAGTGTGGCTGGCACCCCCCGAGTTGACTGAGACGCACGGCGCAAAAGCTGCGGGCGGCCTGTGAAGCGATGCACAGATGGCAACAGCCACTCGTGGGGGCGGACTGGCGGGCGGTTTTGCAGACCGGCTTCGTGTTGACTACAGTTTTGTGTCAATTCCATGACGAGTGCCAGTCTGCGCGGCGCAGGAGGGGGGTGTGTATTTCCGCTTGTGGAGGGTTGGGTGGCGGTGAGCCGCGGGTTGGCATCCAGCGCGGAGACTCCTCCGGCGTGACCAACACGACCCGGGACGCCCCCTCTCCGCGGCGCTGGGGTTCTCAGCGCCTTGCGTTCGGGGATGTCCTCGGCGGCCTGGCAGGCACGGCGGTGGCGCTACCCCAGTCCATGGGACTGGGTGTTGTCCTGTTCGTTGGCTTGGGCTTCGACGCGTCCGCCGGCGCATTCGCGGGACTGCTCGGCGCGGCGGCCCTATGCGTTGCCTCCGGACTGGCCGGAGCCACGCTCGGCATGATCAGCGCCCCCAACGGCCCCGTGATCATGCTGCTCTCCGCCAGCCTGGCGGCCATTGCCGCCGAGGGGGTCCACGGAGACAGCCTGCTGCTCGCGCTGGCCGCCGTAATGTTTCTGACCGGGCTATTTCAATTCCTGCTCGGCATCTCCGGCGGCGGCCAGTTAATCAAGTTCATCCCCTACCCGGCCGTGGCCGGACTCGTCACCGGCATCGGCGTGCTCATGATCCTCTCCCAGCTGCAAGCGCTCACGGGCGTCGGCGGAGAGAACCTTGGCGCCGGCTGGCCTGCAGTGCCGGCCGTGACAGCGCTGGTGACCGTTGCGGGCATCAAGCTTATGCCACGGGTGCTGCCCATGCTGCCGGGCATCGTCAGCGGCCTTGCGGTAGGTGCGGCCGCGTTTCACCTCATGATGGCCTGGGCCCCCGAGCCCACGCCCGATCGCTGGGTGGTCGGTGCGATACCGGCTTTCGGATCCCTGCGGCTCGAAGTGGACCTCGCTGCACTCGCTGGGTTGCCTTGGGGACTGATCCTGGTCTCCGCTCTGACCCTGGCGTTGCTGGCGTCGGTTGATTGTCTTCTCACCTCCGTGGTTGCCGACGAGGAAACCGGGGCGCGTCACCACGCTCACCGGGAGCTGGCCGCTCAGGGGCTGGGCCAGATCCTGGCCGGTCTCCTGGGCGGCATCGGCGGGGGCGGCACCAAGGGTTCTACCCTGGTGTCGGTGAAATCGGGCGGCCGGCGATGGGCGGCGATGATCTCCAGCATCACGTTTCTGCTGCTGATTCTGTTCCTCGGGCCGCTGGCTGGCGCCCTGCCTATCAGTGCCTTGGCCGGTATCATCATTTTCGTCGGCGTCGGCATGCTGGAGTGGAACATTTTCCACTGGCTGCGTACGTCAACGACCCGCCTGGACGGCATCGTCGCGTGCCTGGTTGTGGCCTCCACCCTTGCCGTGGACCTGATGGTGGGCGTGGCCGTGGGTGTTCTGGGGTCGGTCTTCATGTTCCTCCTGGTGCATGTCCGGGCGCGTGTCATCCACGAGCGGGCCACGGGTCGGGAGCGTCGCTCGCTGCATTACCGGACCGAGGAGCAGCGGTTGCTGCTGGACCAGCACGGAGAGCGCCTCGTTTACGTGGAGCTCAGGGGTAATCTGTTCTTCGGTACCGTGGACCGCCTGTTCACTGAGCTGATGCCGGAACTGAATCGGCCGGTGTGGATGATCCTCAACATGCGCCGTGTCCAGTATCTGGACATGTCCGGGCTGCACCTGTTTCGACAGATGCTCAAGCGCCTCAACGCGAGCGGCGGGGAGCTGCTCTACTCCGACGTGCGTAAGAGTGGTCACCGGGAACGCAAGATGCACAAGCTGCTTGGCTGGCTGGCGCCCGAGACAGGGCTGCCGGCGGTCAGGACGTTCAAGAGCAACGACGCCGCCCTGGAGTATGCGGAAGATGAATTGCTCAAGGAGCTGGGCTGCGCGACCGACATGACCACCCCAAGGGTGGAATTTGAAGACAACGAGCTGTTCCGACGCATGAAGCCGAAAACAAGGGAGGCTATCAAAGCCGTCATGCGTCCCCTGGCGGTGAGCCGCAAGCATACGGTGTTCAACTTCGGCGACGTGGGCGATGCGCTTTACATCATTGTGCAGGGCGAAGTGGAAATGCGCCTGCCGACACGCGTTTATCACTACAAGCGTCTGGCCAAGCTGGGGGCGGGCTCGTTCTTCGGTGAGAACGCTTTCCTGGATCCGGCGCCCCACACGGCGACCGCTGTGGTAACCCGGGATGCGGAATTGCTGGTGCTTGACCGGGAGGGCATCGAGTCGCTCGCGCAGAAGCGACAGCGGGAGGCGGGGTGGGCGGTGCTCTACGAGCTGGGCGGTTCGCTTGCACGTCAGCTGCGCTGGAGTCGCTCGGAGATCCGGCGTCTGGAGCGGTGGTAATTATCCTGAAGAGCGCCATAGAGGGGTAGCCCGCAGCGTGTTCGGACTTAGCAGTCGCTTCGCCAAGAAACCAGAGGCCATTGCGGCCGTGGATCTGGGCTCCAACAGCTTCCATATGAAGGTCGCTCGCGTGGTAGACGGGCAGCTGCACGTCATCGATCGCCTGCGGGAGATGGTCCGTCTGGGGGCGGGTCTGCGCGAGGACAAACGGCTGAGCAACGAGGCGCAGGCCCGGGCTCTCGATTGCCTGCAGCGATTCGGCCAGCGTCTGCGCGGAATGCCGCCTGGCAGCGTGCGAGCCGCCGGCACCAACACCCTGCGCCAGGCACGCAACGCCAATGCGTTTCTCATGGCCGGGGAGCAGCTGTTGGGACACCCCATCGAGATCATCTCGGGCTTGGAAGAGGCGCGCCTCATTTACCTGGGCGCCGCCCATGGCATCGGCGCAAGTGAGGAACGTCGCCTGGTGGTCGACATCGGCGGCGGCAGCACTGAGCTGATTGTCGGGGAGGGTTTCACGCCGCGGCAACGGGAGAGCCTGCACATGGGGTGCGTGAGCGTGAGCCGCGCCTTTTTCAGGGACGGGGTCCTGGCCCCCAAGCTGATGGAGCGGGCGGAGCTGGCCGCCCGCCTGGAACTGCGGCCGGTGCAGGCAGCCATCAGAAGCGCCGGCTGGGACTCCGCCGTCGGTTGCTCCGGGACCATCCGCGCGGTTCGTGACGTGGTCTGCGCGGAGGGCTGGAGCGAGGGCGGCATTACGCTGTCGTCGTTGCTCAAGCTGCGCAAGGCATTGCTGAAGGCCGGCGACATGGACAAGGCTAACTTCGACGCCCTAAAGGTAGAGCGCAAACCGGTCTTCGCCGGCGGCGTCGCGGTGCTGCTCGGCGTCTTCCGGGCGCTCGGCATCGAGTCCATGGGCATATCCGACGAGGCCATGCGGGAGGGTCTCCTCTATGACCTGCTGGGTCGCATCCGGCATGAGGACGTGCGAGAGCGGACCGTGGATGCGCTCAGTACCCGCTGCTCCGTGGAGACCGATCAGGCCAGACGAGTGAAGTCGACCGCCTTACGCCTGCTAGAGGATGTGAGTGAGTCTTGGGGACTTTCCGGCCCACACTATGCCGACATGCTCGGTTGGGCGGCGCAGCTGCACGAGATAGGACAGGCCGTTTCCCACACCCAGTACCACAAGCACGGCGCCTATCTGATTCTTAACTCGGACCTGTCTGGCTTCTCATACCAGGAGCAGGCGACGCTGGCCGCCTTGGTACGGGGACACCGGCGCAAGTTTCCCCGTTCGGTTTTCGGTGCTCTTCCCGAGGTCTCTGAGCTGCCGGCCAGGCGCTTGTGCATTCTGCTGCGTCTCGCCGTGTTGTTGCACCGCGAGCGGCAGGCCGCCACGGAGCTGCCTGTGATTCGGATTGACCCCGAAGATGTTTGCCTGCGCATTCTGTTCCCGGACGGATGGTTGGACGATAATCCGCTGACGACCGCAGACCTGGAACAGGAGGGCAAGTACCTGAGAGCGGCGGGTTTCGAGCTGCAGTTCGCTTGAGGCGGACGTTCCGGGCGGCCGGCGTGGGCTAACCGGCCCAGCGCACCAGGTAGTAGACGCGCAGCCCTTCTGACGACTTGGACGGACCGTATACACGGGCGGGATACTCGTTTTTGCCGGCATCGGCCTCGGCCACGGCATCCGCTTCGCTGGCCACGAGGCGCACGCAACTTTCGGAGAAACGCTTCTTGCGCTGCGGCTTGGGAGTCTGCACGACGGCCCAGCGTTCTTGCGTCGCCTGTGACTCAGTGTCCAGAAACATGCTCCAGCGCCCCGCTCTGGCTTGAATCTGTTGCTACCACCATAGCGCCGCACCCGCAGTGAGGGCAAGCCGCACTTCCGTGGCTGCTCACTGTGCTTGTCTTGACTGTCGCTGCGACGGAGAATTCGGGCTTCCCAACAATTGGTTCGGCCCACAACGCGCAGGAGGTAGATCGATGGCTATAGAAGAAGGCAGGGCGGCCCCGGTGTTTGTGCTGGAGAATACACAGGGCGCCAAGGTTTCGCTGAAGGATTTCAGAGGGAAGAATGTCATTGTCTACTTCTATCCCAAGGACGACACGCCGGGATGCACCAAGGAGGCCTGTGGTTTCCGGGATCTCTGGGGCGAAATCCAGGCCCTGGACACCGTGGTGCTGGGGATCTCGCCGGACAAGATGGCGTCCCACCAGAAGTTTGCGGCGAAGTATGAACTGCCGTTCACGCTGCTCTCCGATCCGGACAAACAGGTAATGAAGGACTATGGGGCCTACGGAGAGAAGAACATGTATGGCAAGAAGACCATGGGCGTCATTCGCTCGACCGTGTGGGTGGGGCCGGACGGCAAGGTGAAAAAGCATTGGAAGCGGGTGGCGAAAGCTGCCGACCATCCGGCGAAAGTGCTGGAGGCGCTGCAGAGTGCCAGGCGCGCTTGAGGGGTCGGGCGTGACCACCGGATCAACCCCGCTGTGCCGCGTCTGGCGCAGGTCGGTCACCCGTTTAATGGATCTGGCGCAAAGACTTCGCGGAGCGTCGGCGTTATAAAGAATCTAGGTCAGCCGAACAGCTGTCGCGCATCGCGCTGACGGCAAAGGGGGTGTCCGATGAAGATCGCGAAGGCCATTCTGATAGCGCTGGGCATAGTCTTGTTGACGGCTTTGCCTCTGCAGGGAGTGAGCGCTTACGGCGGCGTGTGGGGACCGTGTGCGCGGCTCGCGGATCCGCTTTATTCCGGCGCATTCGGTCCCTTCGGCCCCAGTCCGGGACAGATCAGGGCTTGCCAGCGGCGGGTATGGAAGTACGGACCGCCGCCCTGGGCAATGCCGCCTCCAAGGCCGGTAACACCCGTTATCGTGTTGCGTACGCCGGCCAAGTGAGCCGTCGGTTCGCGTTTGCCGTCCCTGGGGATCGCTGAGGGGGCAGCTGAGAGTTGCCGCCGCAAAGGCGGTCATCGGGGGGGCCGTTGCTTTGCGGATTAGCCTTCCATGGGAAGTGGATGGAGTATCTTTATGCAAAAACAGAGGGTTGTGGAGGTGCTGGCGGAATTGTGCGGTTCGTCTCCCGACATCCAGGGCTGTGCCCTGGTTGCTGAGCATGGCGAAGTGGTCGCCTCCTCGCTGAAACCGGGGATGGATCCGGCGCGGCTCGGGTCCGTCAGTGTCGCCGCCCTGAAGCTCGGGGAAGCGGCCGCCGGGGGACTGGGGTGCGGGGCGCTGGAGCAGCTGACGCTCAAGGGCAAGGACGGATACATCCTGTTCGTGCCCGAGGGTAAGAATGCGGTGCTGGGTGTGATCGCGGCGTCTTCTGCCAAAGTGGGCCTGATACTGCAGGACGTCAGGCGCGCCATGGCGAACATTGCGGAAGCCCACTGACCCGGTCATATGTTCACACGCCGCCTGGTCTTCCGGCGCTTCCTCAGCGCCGTGGCAGCGGGGCTTTATCCGCTCCGCCCGGCGTCGCCCCTCACCCTGGCCAGGGGCATGGTCAGCGCCGACTTCATTTTCACCCGGGCGCCGTTCGCGATGGCGCATGCGTCCACTATCGCCCAGACTGACCACGGCCTGCTGGCCGCTTGGTTCGGAGGCTCACTGGAGTCGCGGCCGGACGTCGCCATCTGGCTCTCACGACGAGATGGCGGGGGCTGGTCGCAACCGGAGCGGATTGCGACCGGGATGCAGGACGACGGCACCTGCTATCCATGCTGGAACCCCGTGCTGTTCCAGCCCCGCAAGGGCCCCATGATGCTGTTCTACAAGGTCGGCGCCGCAATCAAGAGCTGGTGGGGCATGGTCATGACCTCGGCGGACGGTGGCCTGACCTGGTCTGATCCGCAACGTCTGCCGGATGGAATCTTCGGGCCCATCAAGAACAAGCCGGTGCAGCTCGACGATGGGACTCTGCTCAGCCCCTCCAGCACGGAGCACGACCGATGGCGGGTCCATGTCGAACGCAGCAACGACCTTGGCGTGAACTGGGAGAGCTTGGCGCCCGTTCCTAACGGCTCTCAGGTGTTTGCCATTCAGCCCAGCATCCTCCTGCATGCCGACGGGCGGCTGCAGCTGCTGTGCCGGAGCAAGCAGCGGAGCATCGCGGAGAGCTGGTCCGGCGACGGCGGTTTCACTTGGAGCCGGCTGGACCTGACAGGCCTACCCAACCCGAACTCGGGCACGGATGCCGTCACCTTGGCCGACGGCCGGCAGCTGCTCGTTTACAATCACTCGGCGCGCAACCGCTCGCCTCTGAACGTGGCCCTGTCGGAAGACGGTGAGCGCTGGCGGACAGTTCTGACCCTGGAGAAGCCGGGACTTGGGGAGTACTCATACCCTGCAGTCATCCAGGGCGCCGACGGTCTCGTCCACGTGACCTACTCGTGGTTGCTGTGTCGGATTAAGCACGTGGTGCTGGACCCGGAGAAGCTAGGAGAGAGAGCGGGCGGCGGTTAGCGGGCAGCGGGCAGCGCGGGGAAGCAGGGTGCTGGGTGCGTTGCCTTGCCCAAGTTGCCTCCGCTGGGGGTTCGTGAAGCGTGAAGCGTGAAGCGTGAGTGAGGACGGTGACTGGGTGATTGGTGAGTAGTGAGCGGTGAATGGTGAATAGTGAGTAGTGAACCGAGGGGCGAGAAGAGGAACGGGGATTCGTAACTCGATTACTTGACACGCGTCAGGGCTGGGCCATGCTTTTCCTGCCCGCTGCCCGCTGCCCGCTGCCCGCTGCCCGCTGCCCGCTGCCCGCTGCCCGCTGCCCGCTGCCCGCTGCCCGCTGCCCGCTGCCCGCTGCCCGC
>JASJBY010000084.1 GCA_030066245.1 Gammaproteobacteria bacterium | reverse complement strand
GAGCTATGCGCGCTGTTTCACCTCTACCCGTTCCACTCGCTGGAAACCGCGGGGGAGCTTGAGGCCGCGCCGGCCACGCCCTAGCTTGAAGTGCTCCAGGTCTGCGGGTCTCAAGTTTAGATGGCGCTTGCCCGCGAACACCGTCAGGCTGTCCGTCGTCGATACCACAGCCACGGCGATCACGTATTCTTCTCGAGCTTTCAGCTTGGCCGCCGGCACGTTGATAATCTTGATGCCTTTGCCTTTGGCGAGTGCCGGCAATTCCGTGAGAGGATGCAGCAGCAGGCGCCCCTCCGAGCTTATGGCAGCGACGAAATCAGTCTCGGCATTGGAAACCCGCTGCGGCGGGAGTACCCGCGCACCCGTCGGCAAGCTCAGCAGCACTTTTCCGGAACGGTTCTTGGTAACCATGTCTCCCAGCCGCGCCAGGAAACCGTAGCCTGCATCGGATGCGACCAGATATAGGTCGTCCGGCGCACCCATGAGCACGCCTTCAAACATTGCCCCGTCGGGCGGACTGATGCGCCCGGACAAAGGCTCCCCTTGTCCGCGCGCGGAGGGCAAGCTATGCGCGGGAAGGGCATACGCCCGGCCCGTAGAATCCATGAATACGACCGGTTGGTTGCTGCGCCCCGCGCAGGCTGCCTTGAAACCGTCGCCGGCCTTGTAGCTCAAAGCAGGCGGGTCTACTTCGTGACCCTTGGCTGCCCTGACCCATCCCCGCTTGGACAACACCACTGTGATGGCCTCAGCGGGCAGCACCGCGGTCTCCCGCAGCGCCTGTGCCGGCGCACGCTGGGCCAGCACGGAACGCCTGGCATCGCCGTGTTTGTCCGCATCGGCCAGAATCTCGTCCCGGATAAGCTTACGCAGACGCTTGCCGGAGGCCAGGGTCTTCTGCAGCGAATCCCGCTCTCTGGAAAGCTCTTGCTGCTCACCGCGAATCTTCATCTCCTCGAGCTTTGCCAGATGTCGCAGCTTCAGCTCGAGAATCGCTTCGGCCTGGGTGTCCGTCAGCCCGAAGCGGCTCATCAGCACCGGCTTGGGCTCATCCTCGCGGCGAATAATGGCGATCACTTCGTCTATGCTCAGGAACGCGATCAGCAGGCCTTCCAGGACATGCAGGCGTGCCAGCACTTTGTCCAGGCGATACTGCAGGCGCTTTCGCACCGTGGCCTCGCGGAATCGCAGCCACTCCTGCAGCAGTTCCCGGAGATCGCGCACTCTGGGGCGGCCGTCCAGGCCTATCACGTTCATGTTGACCCTGTAGCTGCGCTCCAGATCGGTAGTCGCGAACAGGTGTAGCATAAGCGCCTCCCTGTCCACCCGCCGGGAGCGCGGAACCAGAATCAGGCGGGTCGGGTTCTCATGGTCGGATTCGTCGCGCAGGTCTTCGAGCATGGGAAGCTTCTTCGCCGTCATCTGGGCGGCGATCTGCTCCAGCACCCGCGCTCCTGACACCTGGTAGGGCAATGCGGTGATGACCACCACGCCTTCCTCCCTGTCGTACTCCCAGCGGCTCCGCAGGCGAATGCTGCCCGAGCCGGTACGGTAGGTCTTCTTGATGTCTTCGGGCGGAGAAATGATCTCCGCCTCCGTCGGGAAATCGGGTCCCTGGATGTGCTCCATTAGGGCGTCCAGGCCGGCACCAGGCTCCTCCAGCAGGCGAACACACGCGCTCGCGACCTCCCGGACATTGTGGGGAAGTATGTCCGTGGCCATGCCCACGGCTATCCCCGAAGCCCCGTTGAGCAACACATGAGGCAGGCGAGCAGGCAGCACCGCGGGCTCTTCCAGAGTTCCGTCGAAATTGGCTGTCCAATCAACGGTTCCCTGCCCCAGCTCCGCGAGCAGCACTTGGGCAAACGATGATAGGCGCGCCTCCGTGTAGCGCATGGCGGCAAAAGACTTGGGATCATCGGGCGCACCCCAGTTGCCCTGTCCCTCCACCAACGGGTATCGGTAAGAGAAGGGCTGGGCCATCAGGACCATGGCTTCGTAGCAGGCCGTGTCGCCGTGGGGATGATACTTGCCTAGCACGTCGCCGACCGTACGCGCCGACTTCTTGAACTTGGTCCCGGCGCGCAGCCCCAATTCCGACATGGCATACAGAATGCGCCGCTGCACGGGCTTCAGTCCGTCGCCGATATGGGGCAGGGCCCGGTCCAGGATGACATACATGGAGTAATCCAGGTAAGCCTTCTCGGCGTAAACCTTCAGGGGTCGGCGCTCAACGCCGTCGAGGCTCAGATCCGGCGATTCGGGCATGGGCTTGGTCGTCTCCGTGACGTGAGTTCTCCCGGGGGGAAAGGCGGTAGCTTAGATCTCGGCCAAGTCGCCCTTGGTTTCCAACCACGCTTTGCGGTCGGCCGAGCGCTTTTTGGCAAGGAGCATGTCCATGAGGCTGCCGGTGTCGTCTTCAGGCTCGACAGTGAGCTGCAGGAGGCGGCGGGTTTCGGGCGCCATGGTCGTCTCCCGCAGCTGGATGGGGTTCATTTCGCCCAGCCCCTTGAAGCGCTGGACGTTGACCTTTCCTTTTCGTTTCTCCGCGGCAATGCGGTCTACGATGCCCTGCTTCTCGGCGTCGTCCAGCGCATAGAAGACATCCCTGCCCACGTCGATCCGGTAAAGAGGCGGCATGGCGACGTATATATGGCCTGCGCCCACCAAGGGCCGGAAATGCCTGACGAAAAGGGCACACAGCAGGGTCGCGATGTGCGCACCGTCGGAATCCGCATCGGCCAGGATGCAGACCTTCCCGTAGCGTAGCGCGCTGAGGTCCTCGGAGCCGGGGTCGACGCCCACGGCAACGGCGATATCATGGACCTCCTGGGAGCCCAGCACCACGCTGGGGTCAAGCTCCCAGGTGTTGAGGATCTTTCCACGCAGTGGCATTACGGCTTGAAACTCGCGATCCCGGGCCTGTTTGGCCGAACCGCCCGCGGAGTCACCCTCAACCAGGAAAAGCTCCGTACGCTCCGAGTCCTGGGACGTACAATCCGCCAGCTTGCCCGGCAGCGCCGGACCGGTCGTGACCTTCTTGCGGACGACCTTCTTGCTGGCCCGCAACCGGCGCTGAGCGTTGCCAATGGCAAGCTCAGCGACCTGCTCGCCGGTCTCCGGATGCTGGTTCAACCACAGACTGAAGGCGTCCTTGACGACACCGGAGACAAACGGAGCACACTCGCGAGATGACAGACGCTCCTTGGTCTGACCAGAGAACTGGGGCTCGCTGATCTTCACCGACAGCACATAGCTGCACCGGTCCCAAACGTCGTCCGGGGTGAGCTTCACCCCCCGAGGCAACAGGTTTCGAAACTCGCAGAACTCCCGCACAGCCTCTAGAAGCCCGCCGCGCAGACCATTGACGTGGGTGCCGCCCAGGGTCGTGGGAACCAGGTTAACGTAGCTCTCGGAGACCAGGTCACCGCCCTCGGGCACCCACGCCACGGCCCAATCCACCGCTTCCGTATGGCCCTCCAAACTGCCAACGAAGGGTGAGGCCGGCAGCAGCTCCCGGCCTTGATTCTGATCCGCCAGGTAGCCCGCCAGACCGTCCTCGTAGCACCATTCAGCGCGCTCTTCGCTGGCCTCGTCCTCAAAGGCTACGGTGAGCCCGGGGCAGAGAACCGCTTTCGCGCGGAGCACGTGCTTGAGCCGCGGCAAGGAGAACCGGACCGAATCGAAATAGCGTGGATCAGGCCAGAATCGCAGGGTCGTGCCGGTGTTGCGTTTCCCCACCGTGCCGACCGATTCCAGCGCCGAGATCTTGTCCCCGTTGGCGAAAGCCATGTTGTACTCTCTGCCGCCGCGCCGCACCCAAACCTCCAGGTGCTTGGAGAGGGCGTTCACTACGGATACGCCAACCCCGTGCAGGCCGCCGGAGAACTGATAGTTCTTGTTGGAGAACTTGCCGCCGGCGTGTAACCGGGTGAGGATCACCTCTACGCCGGGGATTTTCTCCTCGGGGTGGGCATCCACCGGCATGCCCCGACCATCGTCGGTTACGGATAGCGAGCCGTCGTCATGTAGCACGACCCGGATGTGCCGGGCGAAGCCGGCAATCGCCTCGTCTACGCTGTTATCGACGACTTCCTGGGCAAGGTGATTCGGGCGCGTGGTGTCCGTATACATCCCCGGACGCTTGCGGACCGGCTCCAGTCCGGTCAATACCTCGATGGCCGAGGCGTCGTAAATGCTCATTGGAAGCCGGGAACCGCCAGGCTGTCACCGGTTTCGTCGAAATCCATGGTACCCACCGACCGTAGTCTAGACATGATTTCATACTCCGAGTACGCGTACCCCAGGTTGTTGCACAGATATCTGTCCGCAAGCTGGGGCCGGTAGCCGAAGACTCCGCCCCGCCGCCAGGGCTTCCACTCTTTGGCATTCATACGCCGGAAAGTCCGGTCGCTGGTACCGATGGCGTAAGTCTTGTACTTCTTCTTCCGGCAATGTATCCCTTCGTGGTAGACGTTGCGTGCACCCGACTCTGACTCCAGTATTACCGAGTACCGGACCACTTTGTCTCTGCCGATGCTTAAGGAGGCGACATCCAGGAGGTATCGATAGCGGGGACCCGCATAGTCCACCTCGAACGGAAACAGATTCTTCTCTTGCGGATAGTCCGGTAGAAAAGTGTTGCCTTCCTTCCACTCCGGCAAATCCTCGCCCTCTTCCGGTTGCCATTTTCCTTTCCCGAATACGTCGCTGTCGATGTCATCGGCGTGACCCCCAAAAGACACCAGACCTGCTGCCAGAAACGCCGCCAACCGTTGCATGGGGAAAGTCCTGCCATCGTGAACTCGGGTGTTAAGTGTAACCTGCAGAAACCACGTAACAAGCCCTGAGAAACTTAAAGTGGCATCACATCCTGCTCGAAGTGAGCGCCCACTTCGCGCGCTTTTTATTTTTATAAACAATTGCTTGTATTTATAACCCAGAATCGATAAGAGGTTTCGGGCGGTACGAGCGCGGTGCGGAGCCGGCAGGTTTCGGACTCCCCGGCGATGCCGGGGCCACCAGCGTGTCGACGGAAGCGAGTTAATCCAAATCGGCGAGTAGAGACTGGCGGAGGTTTTCCGGAACCGGCTTTACCTCCTCGCGGTACGCATCCAGGTTGATACCGGCAGCCAGCGATTGTCCTGTGCGCAACGCTTCGACCATGGCCGAGCTGAGCTCGAGGCGCAGAAAATGCACGGCGGAAGTCTTGCTCTCCGTTTCCCGTTCCAGGTCCTCGTCCGCGATGGCCCATATCCGGTCCTGGCCTTCGACCTGCAGCCAGACCTTGTCCTCTATGCCTACCAGGCGCTCGAGCGCCCGCTGCCTTTCTTCCACGTCCGCATACTCGAGCATGAAGGTCGCCTTCCAGTTGCTGCCATCCGGGATCAGCGGATTGTAGGCTGCCAACTCCTCAGCGATGCCGTCAGGCTCGAAGATGCGTTCCACCCGCAGCATCTCCTGAATCTGATACTTGATGGTCAGCCGATCCTCGAAGTAAAGCGTGGCATGGGCCCCTAACGCGAGCTGTCGATTACGCTTGTGGGCCATGACTTCGGCCCGGAACTGGGCACGCAGCTCGGCATACTCTTCCAGGCTGTAAAGATCGTCTCGGGTCAACTTCTGCATGGGTCTCATCCCCGAACCTAACGCGCTTAAATTCCGTATGCCCGCCGCAACAAGGTCAACGGGTGCTCAGCCTCACTGCCGTTGTCCAGTCCGTGAGCTATGTGCCGGCCTGCCATCGGGCAATCACTGCCGTAGTGGTCCGGGGCGTCTTTCTTCACCCGGTTGACCACGGGACGGCAGATTTTCATGGCCGCCGAGTGAAACTCGCTCTTGACCGTGTAAGTGCCGTCATGGCCCGAGCAGCGTTCGATGGGCGTGACCTGGGTGTCAGGTACCAGCGCCAGGACGTCGCGGGTCTTGAGACCAATGTTCTGCACCCGTTGGTGACAGGCTGCGTGGTATGCGACTTTGCCGAGTGGCTGCTTGAACTCGGTGTTCAGCTTGCCTTCCTTGTGACGGAGCATCAGGTACTCGAAGGGGTCGAAGAATGCTTCCTTGACCTTGGCGACCTGGGCATCTTCCGGGTACATCAGGGGCAGCTCCTGCTTGAACATGAGCACACAGGACGGAATAGGTGCCACCAGATCCCAGCCTTCGTCCACCAGCTTGGCCAGCGCTTGGATGTTGGCCTCCTTGGCGCGATCGACCGCCTCCAAGTCTCCCAGCTCGAGCTTGGGCATGCCGCAGCAGCGGGTGTCTGCCGCCAGCGTGACAGGGATCCCGTTGTGTTCGAACACAGCCACCAGGTCCTCGCCGATCTCAGGCTCGTTGTAGTTGCCGTAACACGTCCCGAACAGGGCGATCTTGCCGCGTGTGGAAGCGGTGGGCTCGGCTTCCAGACCGGGGGATTGGTGACGGGCCATGCGCTTGCCCAGGGTGTTGCTGTGGTATTGCGGCACGGGCGCACCCGGGTCGATGCCGAGGGCTTTGTCCATGAGCTTACGCGCGGTCTTGGAGCGGTTGACCGCGTTCACGGCATTTACCACAACGGGTAGGGCGGCCCACCTGCCAACGGTATCCGTGCTGGTGAGGATCTTGTCGCGAATTTTGATCTTGCCCTTGCGGTGCTTCACGGCCTTGCCCCGCAACATGAGATGGGGGAAGTCCACGTTCCACTCATGGGGCGGCACGTAGGGGCACTTGGTCATGTAGCAGAGATCACAGAGGTAGCATTCGTCCACCACCCGCCAGTAGTCGGCCTTGGCGACCCCATCCACCTCCATCGTGTCCGACTCGTCCACCAAGTCGAACAACGTGGGAAACGCGTTGCAGAGACTCACGCAGCGGCGGCAGCCGTGACAGATGTCGTAGACGCGCTCCAGCTCTTCCAACAGGGCCTGTTCGTCATAGAATGCCGCGCTCTTCCAATCCAGGGAGTGGCGGGTGGGTGCCTGCAAGCTGCCTTCCCCGGTTCCTGTCGAAGCGGCCATGTTCCCTCCCCGAAATGCTAACGTAGCTAGGATGTAGTCGTGTCAAGGCGCCGGTCAGGCTCGCCGGAACCGGATTGCGGGCCGGTTCCGGCGTCTCGCTTCAGTCTTCCAGGTTGTCCAGGGCCTTCTGGAAACGATTGGCGTGGGAGCGCTCGGCCTTGGCCAGCGTCTCGAACCAGTCGGCGATCTCGTCGAAGCCCTCGTCACGGGCCGACTTGGCCATCCCCGGATACATGTCCGTGTACTCGTGGGTCTCGCCCGCGATGGAGGCCTTCAGGTTCTCCTCGGTCGCCCCCATGGGCAGCCCCGTGGCCGGATCGCCCACCTCTTCCAGATACTCCAGATGACCGTGCGCGTGCCCGGTCTCCCCCTCGGCGGTGGAGCGGAACACCGCGGCCACATCGTTGAAGCCTTCCACGTCCGCCTTGGCCGCGAAGTACAGATAGCGGCGATTCGCCTGCGATTCCCCCGCAAAGGCGTCTTTCAGATTCTGCTCGGTCTTGCTGCCTTTCAGGTCCATTGTCTTCCTCCAGGATTGATTACTGCTGAGTCGATGTGGGTGAAGCACGACAACCCACGCGACGCCGTGCGCGATTGATTTAGACTAAGTCTAAACGTGCACGAACTTTAGCGCAGCGCCAAGTTTGCTGTCAATGAGCCAAGTCAAGACGCAGGTGATTTCTTTCCGCCGGGCTAAGCCCACGATTGACCCACCGAAGGCCCTGCGTTACGGTACCCGAGGCGCGCCGAGGGAAACGACTTGCCCAGAAGAACCAGCACGATCAATTTCGAGAAGGCCCTCCGAGAGCTGGAAACCCTGGTTGAGAGCATGGAGCAGGGCGACTTGAGCCTGGAGGACTCCTTGAAGGCCTTCGAACGCGGCGTTGAACTCACCCGCACTTGCCAGAAGTCCCTCGACGAAGCCGAGCAGAAAGTAGAGCTGCTGACCGGGAAAGAAGGCACAGGCGACCCACCGCCACTTGCCGACGAGTCCGATGGCGGATAGCCGTTCCCATTTCGAAGAGCTGTTCCAGTCCTACCGGAGCCGCACGGAAGATGCGCTCGCCCATTGGCTGCCCAAGGCTGCGATTCAGCCCTCCCGGCTGCACGAGGCGATGCGCTATGCGGTCCTCGACGGGGGCAAGCGGGTGAGGCCCGGCCTGGTCTACACCACCGGGGCGGCACTCGGCGCAGCTCCGGATACCCTGGACGGGCCGGCATGTGCGGTGGAGCTCATTCACGCCTACTCGCTGGTGCACGACGACTTGCCGGCGATGGACGACGACGACCTGCGCCGCGGCAAGCCGACCTGCCACCGGGCATACGACGAGGGCACCGCCGTCCTGGTGGGAGACGCGCTGCAGTCGCTGGCCTTCTTTGTGCTTGCTCACCATTCCAGCCCAGCCGTGGACTGCGCTCGACGGCTCGAGATGGTCGAAACACTTGCCATGGCGGCAGGCTCTCGAGGCATGGCGGGCGGTCAAGCCATTGACCTCGCCGCCGTCGGCACATCCCTGAACTTGGCCGAACTCGAGAATATGCATATCCACAAGACCGGCGCGCTTATCAGAGCGAGCATCCGCCTGGGTGCCCTCTCGGCACCGACGGCGGACAAGGAACACCTGGACGGCCTGGACCATTTCGCCAAATGTATCGGACTCGCTTTCCAGGTGCGCGACGACATCCTGGACGTGGAGAGCAGCACGGAGACTCTGGGCAAAATCCGCGGCTCCGACCTGGCCAGGAACAAACCGACCTACCCCTCCCTGCTCGGTATCTCGGAAGCCAAGCGAATCGCCCGGGAGCTGCACGAGGAAGCCATGCGCAGTATTAGAGGCCTGGATGAACGGGCCGCGCCCCTGCGCTATCTTTCCGCCTACATCGTCGGCCGCGAGCGCTGAGCCGCGCGCCGCCGAGGAGAACGTCACGGCAGCGCGCTGCACTTCAAAGCCCCCGTTATCCTTGGGTTGCGAACACCCTCGGCATGATTTGCGTTATGATTGCAGCTTGACTAGCCAGCTTCTTGACCCGCTGGCTCCGGCCATCGCTGGGTCACGTTAGGCCAAACCCGAGCATGTCTGACAGCCATACCTACCCACTACTCGAGGCCATTCAGGACCCTCGCGACCTGAGGAAGCTGCCCGAGAGCCAGCTGATCACGCTCGCTGAGGAAATCAGGCATTTCCTCATTCACTCCGTGTGCCAGACGGGTGGACACCTGGCTGCAAGCCTGGGCACCGTGGAGCTGACTATTGCTCTCCACTACGTCTACAACACGCCCGAGGACCGGCTGGTGTGGGACGTCGGGCACCAGAGCTACCCCCACAAAATGCTCACGGGGCGCAGGGACCGGATGGACACGCTGCGGCAGAGAGGCGGGCTGTCCGGTTTCACCAAACGCTCGGAGAGTCCATACGACACCTTTGGCGTGGGCCACTCCAGCACATCTGTAAGCGCCGCGCTGGGCATGGCGATCGCTGCCCGGCAAGCCGGGAACGAGCGTCGCATCATGGCTGTGATTGGCGACGGCGCGCTGACCGCCGGCATGGCTTTCGAGGCCCTGAATCACGGCGGTGATCTGGACGCCGACCTGCTGGTCATTTTGAACGACAATGACATGTCCATTTCCCCGAACGTCGGCGGGCTGTCAAATTACCTGGCCCGGCTGCTCTCTGGCCGGGTTTATTCCACAGTCAGGGAAGGCTCGAAGAAGGCGCTGAAAAAGATGCCGGGGGTCTGGGCGCTTGCACGGCGCGCCGAGGAGCACATGAAGGGCATGGTGGTGCCCGGCACCCTTTTCGAAGAGCTGGGTTTTAACTACATCGGTCCCGTGGACGGACACGACCTCCCCACCCTGGTGAAGACCCTGCGCAACCTCCGCTCCTTGAGCGGCCCGCAATTCCTGCACGTGGTGACGCGTAAGGGAAAAGGCTATGGGCCGGCCGAAGCAAAGCCGGTTACCTATCACGGCGTCACCGCCTTCGACCCGACTACCGGGAAGATCGAGAAGAAGCCCGCTACCGGCCCCACCTATACGCAGATTTTCGGCGAGTGGCTGTGTGACATGGGAAAGCGGGAACCGAAGCTGGTGGCGATAACCCCGGCAATGCGAGAGGGGTCGGGCCTGGTCAAGTTTTCCGAGCTGTTTCCTGACCGTTACTTCGACGTCGGAATCGCCGAGCAGCACAGCGTCACCCTGGCCGCAGGCCTGGCCTGCGAGGGCTCGAAGCCGGTGGTGGCCATCTACTCCACGTTCCTGCAGCGGGCCTA
>JASJBY010000083.1 GCA_030066245.1 Gammaproteobacteria bacterium | reverse complement strand
ATCGGAGAGAACATCAACGTCCGGCGTTTCACCCTGATCCAGGGTACAGGCGGCGTGCTGGCCACCTACCTGCACGGTACCCGTATCGGCGTAGTCGTGAACATGGAAGGCGGTGACGCTGCCGTCGCCAAAGACATTGCACTGCACGTGGCGGCGAGCCGGCCCATGTGCATCCAGGAGTCGGATATTCCTGCGGACGTCCTCGCCAAGGAAAAGGAAATCTTTGCTGCCCAGGCGGCACAGAGCGGTAAACCGCCTGAAATTGCCGAGAAAATGGCGGCTGGCAAGCTGAAGAAATTCGTCAAGGAAGTCACCCTTCTGGGCCAGCCGTTTGTCAAAGATCTGGACCAGTCGGTGGAAAAGTACCTGGCTGCGAACAACGCACGGGTGATTCGCTTTGAGCGCCTGGAGGTGGGCGAGGGGATCGAAAGGAAAGCCGAAAACTTCGCCGAGGAGGTGATGGCGCAAGTGAGTGCCAGCTAGGGGGCGAGTCGTGTCCGCCACGCCCGTCTACAAGCGCATCCTGGTCAAGTTCAGCGGCGAGGCGCTGATGGGCGGGTCCGACTACGGCATCGATCCCGCCGTGCTGGACAAGGTCGCGTCGGATGTGTGCGAGCTCCGCGAACTGGGGATCCAGATGGCCCTGGTGATTGGGGGGGGCAACATCTTCCGCGGCAAGGGTCTCGCGGATGCCGGCATGGACCGGGTCACGGCAGACCAGATGGGCATGCTCGCGACGGTCATCAATGCTCTGGCCCTGCAGGGTGCCCTTGAAAGGCAGGGCCATCATGCTCGCGTCATGTCCGCGATACGCATCCAGGAAGTCTGCGAGGACTACATCCGCCGCCGCGCCGTGAGGCACCTGGAGAAGGGCCGGGTGGTCATCTTCGCGGCGGGCACCGGCAACCCCTTCTTCACCACCGATTCGGCAGCCAGCCTACGAGCCATCGAAATCGGTGTGGACCTTGTGGTGAAGGCGACCCGGGTTGACGGTGTTTTTTCCGCGGATCCCGAGAAAGTACCGGACGCACAGCGCTTTTCGGTGCTGGGCTACGACGAGGTACTCAGCAAGAAGCTGGCGGTCATGGATGCGACGGCCATCGTGTTATGCCGGGACCACAACATGCCGCTGCGGGTGGTGGACATGAACAAGCCCGGCGCCTTGCGGCGGGTCGCGATGGGTGAAGAGGAGGGGACTGTCGTCCGGCGCGAGGGTGGCGCCGCCGCATGACGTGAGGCCCCAGGGCGTGTCACGACAGCCTCCGTGGGTGGTGCCGGGAACGCTGCCAGACTCGAAGAACACAGCAGGGCGAAGCCATGATTGACGACATCAAAGAAGACGCTGGGACTCGCATGACCAAGAGCATCGAGTCGTTGCGCCAGGAGTTTAGCAAGGTGCGCACCGGGCGGGCACATACCAGTCTGCTGGACCACATACGCGTGAGCTACTACGGCTCGGATGTACCACTCAACCAGGTCGCGAACGTATCCGTGCAGGACCCGCGCACACTCGGTGTTGCGCCGTGGGAGAAGAAAATGGTGCCCGAAGTGGAGAAAGCCATTCGAAACTCCGACCTGGGCCTGAACCCCGTCACCACCGGTGACCTAATCCGGGTGCCGCTTCCAGCGCTGACCGAGGAGCGGCGCAAGGACATGATCCGCGTGGTTCGCAACGAGGCCGAGTCGGCCCGCGTTGCCATGCGTAACATTCGCCGCGACGCCATCCACTCCGTCAAGGAACTGCTGAAAGAGAAAGAAATCACCGAAGACGACGAACGACGCGCGGAGGAAGACATCCAGAAGATCACCGATAAACACGTCGCCGAGGTGGACAAGCTCCTGCAGGCAAAGGAAACCGACCTCATGGAGATATGATGGCTGACTAGCCTGCACTTTCCACTGCGTTGAAATCTTGCATCCCGGGTCGGCCTGCAGTGCATCCGATGGACCAGCACCCGAATAACGAGAGGGTCGGCAGTCGTGTTCCCCGTCACGTGGCTGTCATCATGGACGGCAACGGGCGCTGGGCGGAGCAGCGACACTTGCCCCGCATCGCAGGCCATAGAGCGGGGGTGGACGCCGTGAAGGGCGTGGTGGAAGCCTGTGGCGAGAAGGGCGTAGAAGTGCTCACCCTGTTTGCTTTCAGCAGCGAGAACTGGCGGCGTCCGCGGGAAGAGGTCGGGTTGCTCATGGGCCTGTTCATGACCACTCTTGAGCAGCAAGCCCGGAAGCTGCACAAGAACAACGTCCGCCTGAGCATCATCGGCGACCGAAGCGCGTTCACAGGGAAGCTCCAAACCCGGATTCTGGAAGCGGAACAGCTGACCCGCGCCAATACGGGCCTTACCCTGGTTGTGGCGGCCAACTACGGCGGGCGCTGGGACATTGCCCGGGCCGCAGGGCGAATAGCCGAGCGCGTCAAGGCGGGTCAGCTAAGGCCGGAGGACGTCACCCCGGAGGTCTTCGAGACCGATCTGTCGATCCACGACCTGCCGGCTCCCGACCTGTTCATCCGCACCGGCGGCGAGAAGCGAATCAGCAACTTCCTGCTCTGGCAGCTCGCCTACACCGAGCTTTATTTCACGGAAACACTATGGCCTGATTTCGATCGCCGCGCCTTCGAGGGCGCATTGGCCTCTTTTGCTTCCCGCCAACGTCGTTTCGGCCGCACGGGGAAGCAGGTGGCTGCGGCCGAGGGTGCGTGAGCGTAATGCCCCCACCTCGACCGTGTGAGGCTGCGCCTGGGCACGTTCCGGTGCGGCAGGGCTGTTGCCAGGTCAACTCGCCGCCTGGGGACGCATGTCCCCGCTGACGCAGCGCGTCGCCACGGCCGCCGTGCTCGTGCCTGTGGTGGTGGGGGGCGTCATGGCGCTGCCCACGGAGTACTTCGCCGCCTTGCTGGCCGTGGTCATGCTGGCCGCGGCGTGGGAGTGGACCATCCTGGCAGGGTGGCTGTCGCCGCCGGCCCGGTTCGCCTACATGGCGCTGTTCGCCCTTGCCATGCTCGGAGGCGGATGGCTCGCCGGCAGCCCAGAGGGGCTCAGTGCCGTGCTTGGGGTCGCCCTCGTCTGGTGGAGCGTTGCCCTGGTGCTGGTTGGACACTATCAGCGGCGGGGGGACCTCGCGCCTGGTCCGCGCTGGCTGCGCGGTTTGGTGGGCTGTCTCGTCCTGATCCCGGCTTGGGCCGCGCTGGTGTCGCTGCATGGGCGGACCACGTACGGAGTCTATCTGGTGCTGACCCTGTTCGTGTTGATTTGGAGCGCGGACATCGCGGCTTTCTTTGCCGGCAGACGCTGGGGACGGCGTCGCCTGGCCTCCCGGGTCAGCCCGGGTAAGAGTTGGGAGGGGGTCATGGGCGCTCTGCTGGCGGTCTTCGCCGTGGCGTTGGCCGCCGGCATACCGCTGGGATATTCGAGAGCCGGGCTGGGGCTGTTTCTACTGCTCTGTCTCGGTACTGCGCTGATATCGGTGCTGGGTGACTTGACCGAGAGCGTGTTCAAGCGACAGGCAGGAGTCAAGGACAGTGGTCATCTTCTCCCGGGGCATGGGGGTGTACTGGACCGTATCGACAGCCTGACGGCTGCGGCGCCCCTGTTCGCGGCGGGCATCGCCGTATTGTCGCCATGAAATCTCTGGCCATACTCGGCTCCACCGGAACCATCGGCACCAATACCCTTAATGTGTTGAGTCGGCATCGGGACCGATTCCGCGTGGCTGCCCTGACGGCCAATACCGATGTAGAGGCGATGGCGTTGCAGTGCGCGGAGTGGCAGCCGCAGTATGCCGTGATGGCGGATGCCGCGGCCGCAGAACGGCTCGCGGCGGTCCTCGCCAGAACCGGCATCGAGACCGAGGTGCTCTCGGGGACCGCGGAACTGGTGCGGATCGCGAGTCTGGCCGAAGTTGACCAGGTCATGGCCGGGATCGTCGGAGCGGCAGGACTGCTTCCGAGCCTGGCCGCGGCCACGGCCGGGAAGCGGGTGCTGCTCGCCAACAAAGAGGCGCTGGTGATGTCCGGGCGCCTGTTCATGGACGCGGTTCGTAACAGCGGCGCGGAGCTGCTGCCTATCGACAGCGAACACAACGCCATCTTCCAGTGCCTGCCGGTGGATTTCGCTCGTGGTCTCGAGCGCTCCGGGGTGCGCCGGATTCTGCTCACGGCGTCGGGCGGACCTTTTCGGGACCGGCCGTTGTCCGAGCTGTCGAGAGTTACGCCGGAACAGGCGTGTGCCCATCCGAACTGGGTGATGGGGCGTAAGATTTCGGTCGATTCGGCCACTATGATGAACAAGGGGCTGGAAGTCATCGAGGCCTGTTGGCTGTTTGGTACCAACCCTGAGAAGATCCGGATTGTTCTGCACCCGCAAAGCGTGATTCACTCCATGGTCGAGTACAACGACGGTTCCGTGCTGTCGCAGATGGGCAACCCTGACATGCGCACGCCTATCGCCCACGCGCTCGCCTGGCCCGGCCGCATCGATTCCGGCGTAGCCAGCCTCGACCCCGTGGCGGTGGGACGCCTGGAATTCGAGGATGCCGACGTGTCGCGGTTTCCCTGTCTGCGCCTCGCATACGAAGCGGCAGAGGCGGGTGGCACGGCGACGGCGATCCTGAATGCCGCGAACGAAGAAGCAGTAGCCGCCTTCCTCGACCGGCGCCTGAGCTTTACGGACATTCCGGCGGTCATCGAAACGACGCTTGCGGAGCAGAGCGCACGGCCGTCCGCCAGCGTCGACGTTATACTGGAAGACGACGCGGCGGCACGCGACAGGGCGCGTTCGACAATCGCCAGCATTTCACGCGGAGGGGAATAAGCGTGGAGCTACTACATACAGTCCTGGCCTTCATTCTCGCCATAGGCGTGCTGGTGACCGTACACGAGTTCGGGCATTTCATCGTAGCCAAGCGTCTTGGGGTCAAGGTGCTGAGATTCTCGGTGGGGTTCGGAAGAGCCCTGTGGTCGCGCCGGGGAGGCGCTGACAACACCGAGTACGTCGTCGCGGCCATCCCGTTGGGTGGCTACGTCAAGATGCTTGACGAGCGTGAAGGAGCGGTTTCCGAGGACGAACTGCCGCGGGCTTTCAATCGGCAGCCCCTGGGAGTGCGCTTCGCTATAGTGGCAGCCGGCCCTCTTGCCAACTTTCTGTTTGCCATCCTCGCCTACTGGCTGATGTTCATTATCGGCGTGGGCGGGCTCAAGCCGTTGGTGGAAGAGGTCTCGCCGGCTTCGCCGGCGCAGCGGGCGGGATTGACCGGCGGCGACGAGATTCTGGCCGTGCAGGGGCGCAGGACAGCCACCTGGGAAAGCGTGGTTCAGCGAATAATCGCGGGCGCCCTTGATGACGAGCCCATTCCGCTTACGGTCGAGAGCCTGAATGAGCGCCGACAGGATCTGACGCTGGATCTCGCCGACCTGTCCGTGGACGAGCTTGCCAGCAGCGACTTTTTCGGTAAGCTCGGCATCGAGCCACGACGACCTCGCCTGCCGCCGGTCATCGACCGAACGGAATCGGGCAGCCCCGCCGAGCAGGCTGGTCTGCAGCCGGGGGACAGGATTGTACGGGCCGACGGTGAGCCAATGGACGAGTGGGAGGACTGGGTCGGTTACGTGCGCGGCCATGGCGGCGAATCCATTCAGGTGGAACTCGAGCGTGATGGTGCCCTGATGACGCGGAGTCTCACACCGGAACTGGTAACGACGGCGGATGAGGCTTATGGTCGAATCGGCGCCGCTGTCAGGGTGCCCGAGGGATTGAACGAGGGGCTGTACACCCGCGAGCAGTATGCCCCCGTGACGGCCCTGGGCAAGGCGCTGGTTAAGACCGCTGAAGTGTCCGGCCTGACGCTCAACATGGTGTGGAAGATGCTCCTGCTGGAGGTCTCGGTGGAGAACCTGAGCGGGCCCATCAGCATCGCGCAGTACGCGGGACATTCGGCGAGAGTCGGCATCTCGCGGTTCCTGGAGTTTCTGGCTATCGTCAGCGTCAGTCTCGGCATCCTTAACCTCCTGCCCATTCCACTGCTGGATGGGGGTCACCTAATGTATTACCTTATTGAGGTTTTCAAGGGTGGCCCTGTGTCCGAGGAAGCCCAGCTCCTGGGTCAACGCGTCGGCATTGCTCTGCTGGTGGGGCTCATGGGGCTGGCATTTTTCAATGACCTGGCGCGCCTGCTGGGCTGACCGCGTCAGAAACCCAAGAATAATGCTTATGCTGAAGAGGGTGGTCATCACCCTGGTTGTTTTCGCCTGTGCGCCTGCGGCTTTCGGCTTTGAACCGTTCGTGGTGCAGGACATCCGCATAGACGGACTGCAGCGCATCGCTGCAGGCACCGTATTCAACTATCTGCCCATCCAGATCGGCGATACCCTGGACAGCACTCGCTCGGCAGAGGCCATCCGCGCGCTCTACAAAACCCGCTTTTTCAGGGACGTTCGCCTGGAGCGGGATGGCGGTCTCCTGATCGTGGCGGTGGTCGAACGGCCGTCGATTGCCAAGATTACCGTCTCCGGCAATGACGCCATTGACACGGAGCCGCTTCTGGAGTCGTTAAAGCAGATTGGCTTTGCCGAGGGCAGGGTCTTCGACTCTTCGGTCCTGGACAAGGTCGACCAGGACTTGCGGCGCACCTACTTCGGCCTCGGCAAGTACGATGTCAAGATAGAGACCACGACTACCCCGTTGGAGCGTAATCGGGTGGCTGTGAATATTGACATCACGGAGGGCGCCGTTGCCCGCATCAAGCGCATCAACATCGTCGGCAATGACAGCTTCGACGAGGACGATCTGCTGGATCTCTTCAAGCTCAGCAAAACCAACTGGCTGTCGTGGTTCACCAAGGACGACCAGTACTCCAAGCAGCGGCTGTCCGGGGACCTTGAGTCCCTCCGCTCCCACTATCTGGACCGCGGCTTCATCAACTTCAACATCGAGTCCACCCAGGTGTCTCTGACTCCCGACAAAAAGGGGGTCTTCATTAACGTCAACATCGCGGAAGGGGATCGTTTCGACATAGGGCAGGTGCGGTTGGCCGGAGAGCTCCCGATTCCCGAGGAAGAGCTCTTCAAGATGGTGGAGTTGAAGAAGGGCGAGGTCTTCTCCCGGAAAAAGGTCACCGAGACCATAAACCGGATGGTGGACAGGCTTGGCGACGAGGGCTACGCGTTCGCCAACGTCAACTCGATACCGGATATCGACGACGAAGCCAAGCAGGTGATACTGACCTTCTTCGTCGATCCCGGCAAGCGCGTCTACGTTCGTCGCGTCAACTTCGAGGGCAACACCCGCACGCGGGACGAGGTCTTGCGACGCGAGATCAGGCAGATGGAGAGCGCCTGGATTTCGACCAGCAAAATCAAGCGCTCCCAGACCCGGCTGCAGAAGCTCGGCTATTTCGAAGAAGTCAACGTGGAAACGCCGGCGGTTCCCGGGACGACGGACCAGGTGGACGTGGACTTCTCGGTCAAGGAGAAGCCTTCCGGCAGCTTCACAGCCGGACTCGGCTTCTCCCAGACCCAGGGCGTCGTGCTCAATCTCGGCCTCAACCAGGACAACTTCCTCGGCTCCGGCAACCGCGTCGGCATCGCTTTCAACAACAGTGACGTCCAGCGCACCTACTCGTTCAGCTACGACAATCCATTCTGGAGTATCGACGGCGTGAGTCGTGGCTTTGACCTGTTCTACAAGAGCACCGATGCGGAGTCAGCGAACATAACCGACTACGACACGGACCGCGGTGGTGCCGGGGTGCGGTTTGGGATTCCCATCAGCGAGTTCCAGCGGGTAAGAGTGGGGCTGGCGGGCGAGTACATTAATCTGAGGCTGGGCAACAACCCCTCGCTCCAGCTCGTAGATTTCGTGCGCAAAGAGTCGGACGAATACAAGAACGCCACGATCACTGCGAGCTGGAGGCGCGACACGCGTAACCGGGCGCTTTTTCCGGATCGGGGCCTTCTGACGAGCCTTGCCGGTGAGGTCACCACGCCGAAGAGCGACCTCATGTACTACAAGCTGACCGTTCGCCAGCAGATATATCTGCCCGTCAGCAAGTGGTTCACCATGTTGCTCAAGGGCGAGTTGGGCTTCGGTGACGGCTACGGTGACTCGGACGAGCTACCGTTCTTCGAGAATTTCTTTGCCGGCGGCATTCGTTCTGTCAGGGGCTTCAAGGACAACACGCTGGGACCACGCGACAGCCTGGAGGAGCCGTTCGGCGGCGACAAGAAGGTGGTCGGCAACGCCGAGCTGATTCTGCCGGCGCCTTTCCTGAAGGAATCCCGGTCGGTGCGTTTGTCAGCCTTTTATGACGTTGGTAACGTGTATGGCGTGAACGAGGACGTGGACGCGGGGGAGCTGCGCATGTCCACGGGTGTCGCCGCGTCCTGGCTGTCGCCGGTGGGCGCGCTTACCTTCAGCCTCGCGTATCCACTCAACGACAAACAGCGAGATGACACCCAGGCCTTTCAATTTACCTTCGGAACCCTATTTTGAGCATCAGGAGCAGGACATTGATGATCTTGACACGCACGCTGGTGTTGGCGGCTGGCCTGGGCGTGGTGCTTTCGCCCGCGCTGGCTGCCGAAGTCAAAGTGGGTTTCGTCGATGCGAGCAAGGTTCTCGAGCAGGCGCCCCAGGCCGAGGATGCCCGGGCGCGGTTGGAGAGGGAGTTTGCGCCCCGGGACCGCACGCTGGTCTCCACCCAAAAGGAGATTCGCCGCCTCGAGGATAAGGTCGTTCGGGACGGTGCCATCATGAGCGACAAGGAGAAGGCAGGGGTCGAGCGCGAGCTGCGCACCAAGAGAAGGGAGCTCAAGCGTCAGCAGGATGAGTTTCGAGACGATTTGAACCTGCGCCGCAACGAAGAGCTGCAAAAGCTGCAGCGCAAGGTGCTCGATACCATTCACGCACTGGCGAAGCGGGATAACTACGATTTGATCGTGGCCGACGGGGTCGTTTTTGCAAGCAAGCGGGTAGACGTGACATCGAAGGTTGTGGAGCTGCTGAGCAAGGAGTTCAAGGCGAAGAAAAGGTAGCGGCCGGATGGCCGCCGGAGGGGGGGTGAAACTGTCACTGGGCGAACTGGCAGAACACATCGGCGCTGAACTGCGCGGGGACGGGGATCGGATGGTCGAGCGTCTCGCCAGCCTGCCGCGGGCAGTTGCCGGGGAGGTCAGCTTCCTGTCCAGTGCGCGTTACCGGATGCATTTGGCCGCGACCCGAGCGTCAGCCGTCATTCTTGCGCCGCGTTTCTCCCACGTCTGCCCGGTGGACGCCCTGATGATGGAGAATCCGTATTTGGGCTACGCGCGGGCGGCGGCAGCCCTGAATCCTCAGCCCCAGCGGGCCGGGGGCACTCATCCCACCGCCTGGGTGAGCGAGGAGGCGCGCGTGCATGCGTCGGCCTGGGTTGGGCCGCAGGCCGTGGTTGAGGGAGGGGCGAGCGTGGCAGCCGGCGTCTTCGTCGGTCCGGGCTGCACTGTAGGTGCCGGCGTGTCAGTGGGGGAGGGTTGCCGGCTGGTGGCTAACGTGACCTTGTGTCACGGCGTACGGCTGGGTCGGCGCGTGCAGGTGCATCCCGGCGCGGTGATAGGCGCGGACGGCTTCGGTCTGGCCGAGGACCAGGGGCGGTGGGTCAAAATCTTACAGCTCGGTGCCGTGGACATTGGCGACGACGTGGAGATCGGTGCCAATACGACCGTGGACCGGGGCGCTTTGGAAAACACCATCATCGAATGTGGCGTCAAGCTCGATAATCAAGTGCAGGTGGGGCACAACTGCAAGATTGGAGCACACACGGCGATTGCAGGTGCCACTGGCATCGCTGGCAGCGTTTCCATCGGCAAGCGTTGTCGGATCGGAGGCGGTGTCGGCATCAACGGCCATATCGAGATCGCGGACGACGTGCATATTACAGGCCGATCAGTCGTTGCCCAATCCATCTCCCAACCCGGTGTGTACTCCTCGGGTGTGCCGTTGCAGGAGACCCGTGCCTGGCGCCGAAACTACCTGAGATTTTGTCGGCTGGACGAGCTGGCGCGGCGCCTGGGCAGACTGGAAAAGAACTCGACATAGCGAGCACTCCGTCAAAACCACCGTGGCAGAGTACTAGCCCGGATTTATCACCAGGCGGACCTTGGATTGGAGATTATGTTGGCAAACTCAGCACATTGGCTTCACCGAGCCCGCCTTCCTTGTGAACAGCCTGTCCTATTCGGCTCTTGGCCCACTCTGGCTTTGCATCTTGACCGGTCCCCCTTCCATCCGCGCTTCGCGTTCCCGCTACGCTGGATGGTCCAGGGTT